>JAFSUF010000052.1 GCA_017445425.1 Bacteroidales bacterium
CATGACTACTACAAGACCCCGCGCGGCTACCATCCCCGCAGCGGCAACTCCACCGACGGCTGGAACATCACCGGCACCATGTCTTTCCTGAACCAGCCCCTGCTGGACATGGCGGGCGAAATCAAGACGCCTGTGCTCCTGATCCATGGCGAGAAGGCCCACAGCCGCTATTTCAGCGAGGGTGCCTTTGCCAGGTTGAAGGGAGACAATAAGGAACTGCTCATCATCCCCGGTGCCGTGCATACGGACCTGTATGACGACAAGGCCGGCGTGATTCCCTACGACAAGATGGAAACCTTCTTCAAAGAAAATCTGAAATAATGGAAAAAATACGAACATATCAATCTGGAAGAGTATTTCCAGAGCGGAGAGGGCGGAACGGCCCTTACCTATAGCCACAAAAAGGGAAAGACCCTGGCAAAGCTCTTCACTCCGGGTATGGGCGCTGAGTCGGCCGAGCGCGAATTTCTGGTCAGCAAAACTGTCTATGAGATGGGGATTCCCACCCCGGAGCCCATCCGACTGGTGACGGACGGCACCAGCTTCGGGGCCGAATATGAGCTCATTCAGGACAAGCGCTCCTTCACCCGCATTATTTCCGAGGAGCCGGAACAGCTGGAACCGCCGTCCCTTCGCTTTGCCACTCTTGCCAGGGAACTTCACCAGAGCCAGGCCGACACCACCCGTCTGCCGTCCATGAAAGAGCTGGTCAAGTCGCATATCGTCCGTAACCAAGACATCCCCGAGGATGTACGCGAAAAAGCGCTGCTCTTTCTGGAAAGCGTTCCGGCGACCGCAACCGCCTACATTGGGGTTGGCTGATGTTGCGCGTTACCCCTGAATTCTTCCGCCTGTAGCCCGGTGTCAGGCATGGCTGCGCATTCCCTCCCCCGCCTGCGGCGGGGCTTGCCAAACCGTCATGAAAATAGCGCAATCGAGCGAACTCGTTGCGCTATTTTCTTCCGCTTTTGCGGAGAGGGAGGGATTCGAACCCCCGGAACGTTGCCGTTCAACAGTTTTCAAGACTGCCGTAATCGACCACTCTACCACCTCTCCTTGCCCGCTTATCCAACGGGACTGCAAATATAAGAAATAATTTTATAAGAAATAAATATGTTAGTCTGTTGCCGGATAAGAATGCATTTGAACAGATATAATCCAAAAAACCTGATATCTTTGCAAAAAAGCGAGAATTATGAAAAAACTGATGACTGCCCTTTTTATTCTGGTAACCTGCGCTGCGCAGGCACAAGAGGTTAACCCTATCGCCACTATTTCCCAGCAGCCCGGCTGGTGCACAATAATTCACCGCTGGGGATTCATAGGGGATTCGCTGTGCAGTGGCGAGTTTGAATATTTGCGCGAGGATGGTTCCACTGTATGGCACGATGTGTATGAGTATTCCTGGGGCCAGCGTATTGTGGCCGCAGTGGGCGGCGCCGTTGGGTATAACTTCTCACAGGGAGGAGAAACGGCAAAGGGCTGGATTGAGAATTTCTGGGATTATCCGCTTAACCGCAATGCCGACATCAGCGCCAAGGCGCATCCTTGCCAGGCATACATCATCGCGCTGGGCTGCAACGACCGGAACGGATTCGTGCCCGGAGATGCGCATAAAGACATCAATCTGGAAGATTATACAAAGAACGCAGAGACCTTTATCGGCTATTATGGAGGCATTATCCAGCGCGTCAAGACCCTGCAGCCGCGTGCACGATTCTTTGTGGTGACGCTGCCCACCCTCTACGGGAAGGAGGAGTTCAGCGCAGAGATCCGCAAGATGCCAGAAATCTTTGACAATGTTTATCTGATTGACCTGGAGAAGCACGGGCTGGACTTTAACGATCCGCAGCTTAAGGAGCGCTATTTTGAAAAAGGGCACATGAACGCAGCAGGCTATCAGATGATGGCCTGGACATTCATGACCTACATTAACTGGATTATTGAGAATAATCTGTCCGATTTCTCAGATATCAGTCTTGTGAAGTAGGCGGCTTAACAGCCAAAGACTAAAACCGGCTATTGGGAAGGTGCGGGGAGGACTACTGGGCCTTTGTGACTATGGCGGTCATGCCGGGCATGAGGTTGGGGTGGGGTTGAAGCGTTGCCTCCATGTGTACCATGCCGTTCTTTTCCACCACCGGGCTGATGGCAGAGATATAGGCTTCGTGAGCCTCGGCGGGATATGCTACGCTGTATACCAGGATCTTTGTGCCCGGCCCAAACTTGTGCAACTCGTTTTCCAGCACGTCAAAACAAACCTTCAGGTGTTCGGTATCCACAATATAGAATAGCGGAACTCCAGGAGTCGCTGCACTGTAAAGGGTAGCGTCTATCCGGCTCACGGCGCCCGTGAGGGGGGCGGTGATGGTGCAGTAGGTGAGTTCGTGCTCCAGTTGCTGGAGAGATGCTTTGGCGGTGTTGTAGCCGCTGTAATATACTTTGTCTGAGACGGTTCCCAGGAATCCCCATACAAAGAAGGCTCCCAGCAGGAGAATGGCGGTGAGGGCCAGTAAATAGGTGGGCAGCGCCGTGACTTTGAGGGTTTTGCCTATCTGATGAGGGGCCCGTAGCTGATTCTGGCGACTATCTTGGGAAAAGGGATTCTGATCTTCCATTTTTTTAGTTTATCCCATCACCACATCCAGCACCATCATCAGTGCAAAACCGATAGCAAAGCCTATCGTGGCGATGTTGGAATGTTCCCCTTGTGAAGCTTCAGGTACCAGTTCCTCAACCACGACATAGAGCATAGCGCCGGCAGCAAAGGCAAGCAGGTAAGGCATCATTGGCGTGACAGCAGATGCCAGCAGTATAACCAGCGCACCTCCGAGGGGTTCTACGATTCCGCTCAGTGCTCCCACCCAGAAGGATTTCAACCGGCTGTTCCCGGCAGAGCGCAGAGGCATGGAGATAATGGCGCCTTCGGGGACATTTTGGATAGCAATACCCAGCGACAGCGCCAGGGCCCCGGCAGCCGTCATACCGGCACCGCCGCTCAGCACGCCGGCAATAGCAACGCCCACCGCCATACCTTCCGGGAAGTTGTGGATGGTTACGGCCAGCGCCAGCATAGTGGTCTTGGAGAGTTTGCTCTTGGGCCCTTCAGGGCCGCCGGCAGGGTGCAGGTGGGGCGTTACCTGGTCAATCAGCAAGAGGAAAGCGAAACCGCCCAGAAGGCCGATTGTTGTGGGCCATACGCCGCCCATCGCAATTCCGGGAATGAGCAGCGACCATACTGAGGCGGCGACCATCACACCGGAGGCAAAGCCCAGGAGAATCTTCTGCAGCAAATCCGGCATCTCCTTTTTCATAAAGAAAACGAAAGATGCCCCGAGCGTAGTCCCAAGGAATGGTATAAGTAGAGCCAGAACGGTGTTATTCATAGAATCAATTTATCGGATATACTGCAAAGATACAAATACAAACATCAGATGATGTTGTTCAAAATCGCATATGCGGTGAGGCCGGCAATTGTTTTGATGCCGGTCTTGCGCGCGATGTTTTTCCGATGGGTAATGACCGTGTGTATGGATATGTTGTATTTGGCAGCAATTTCTTTGTTGAGAAGGCCCTGGGCCACTCCGGCAAGTATCTCTATTTCTCTTGAAGATAATCTGTCGCCGTTCCGGTCGCCGAATTCTTCAAACTCCCCACAGATACGGCCAATCCCTGGTCTGTTGGTCCACTTCCGCCCGAGGTGAGACCAGACAAGGTCCCGAAGAACATGGAGTACGGCACCCGCTTCAGCTGTTTCTTGGGCGGGATCGATTTCTCCCTGATGGCCCTGCTGAACAACTCCCTGACCCTGTCCACCTTTGCTTATGCCGATGTGCATGACGGTGGCATATTCAATTGCCTCAGCGCCGACTGGGCCGCCACGGACCAGATCCATGCCATCCTGGGCTACGACTATTTCCATGCCGATGGCGGGATGTTCCTCCGGTATGCCAACAACAGCGAGGTCTGGGTAAAACTGAAGTATTGTTTTTAAACTGTAATGATATGAAAAGCTTTTTCAAAGTCCTCCTAATGGCTATTGCCTATTTTGCCACTTTCATCCTCGGCGCCGCCAGAGGTCCATTCATCCCGCATGTTATGCCTATGTCGGAGCGGTTCTTCCGCTGGTGTTTGCATTCATCTACCTCTATACCTGCTCCATCATCCGTGGCTTCGGCGCTGCAACGGCCCTGAACGGATTCATCTTTGTCCTGTTCCTGATTGCCGGCGAAGCGGATATCGCATATGTCATCGGCACCATCGTCTTGACGGCGCTTGCCGAACTCATTCGCTACTTCTGTGGATATGAGACGAAGAAGGGCGTCCGCTGGAGCTTTGTCCCCTTCGCACTCTCATTCTTTGCCTACACTGCCCACTGGTGGACCGATACGGAAGGCTCCCTGGCCGCAGCTGTGGAGGAAATGCGTCCCGGATATGACCAACTGATGATTCCGGTCATCAATAACGTCCCTGTGCTTATTGTGGTGATTGTCCTGGCCATTCCCATCGCCATTCTAGGCATGTGCATGGCAGAAAAGAGATTACAATTTGTTTAGCCCAAGGTTTGTGTTGCCAAAGAATTGGTGGCTATCTTTGCAATAAACACTTGTGACCGATAAGCCTTATTGGAGCCATGCTGCAAACCTGGCGCGAAACGGCCATTGATGCAGACGAGGTAACGTAGAAAACTGTATATTTGGGGTAATTATGGCTTCTAATACCGACTTTGTTCAATATATCGTGGACCAGTGCTCTGGCGCCGGGGATATTGCCGTGAAAAAGATGATGGGCGACTATTGCATCTATTGCAACGGAATCCTCTTTGGCCTGATATGCGACAACAATTTGTTTGTCAAGGTTACCGAGCCCGGCAGGGCTGTTCTCAGGGAAGAGATATTGCGACCGCCTTATCCAGGCGCAAGGGAGTATTTCTACATAACCGATGTGGACGACAGCGACTATCTTGAGAAACTGGTGCGCGTTACCCTGCCTGCCCTTGCAGATCCCCGTGCAAAAAAACCGGCTCCAGTCGCCGTGGAGGCGTATCGCTCGCTACATCACAGTTAACGTCTCCAAGTTTTCCGCCAGCGGACGATAAACTGTATGCCAGCCGAGAGCAGGCCCGGGCCAAGGCCGCAGTAGAACCAGGCAATAAACGAATCAGGAACCTGCGGAATCCGTTTGAGGAATATACCCAGTGTAATCATAAAGGCTATGATGATATAGCCCTTTATGCTGAAAGTCTTGAAAATGGAGGTCTTAAGCTCCGTCATGGACATTATGCGCGCCGCATATTTGCGCACCACACCCGTAAACATAAACCAGAATCCGGCAAATACGACGGCAGAAAGCAGAAAGTACCACCACGGTATACTCTCCAGCCGGCCGTAATAATCCACACCTGTCAGAAGTATCTTGATACCGATGGCCATCCAGAGTAGACCGTTGACCAGCAGCAGAAATCTGGTGGGAATCCTGAACATCACAAGCCCAATTGAGAGAGGAAATGACTGAAGATGTCGGGACGGCATACAAGCGGGAACACAAGGCCGTAAACTGCGCCCCAGAAGTGGGCTGTGTGGCCGATGTTGTCCATGTTCCGCTTTGCCATATACCAGCAATACAGCAGGTAAAGCGGGGCGAAGATATATCCGGGAACCGGGATGGGAATAAGGTATATGTAGATGCCCATCTTAGGCTCAAACAGGATGCTCGCAAACAGTATTGCCGAGACGGCCCCCGATGCCCCAACGGCACTGTATGAACTGTTATCTTTATATTTGAACAGATCCCAGACAGAAGAGACGGCTATTGCGCTCACATACAGCACAACGTAGAGCACAATGCCCAGATTGGCGCCGAATGCTGCCTGGAAGTACTCCTCCACAACCCTGCCAAAGAAGAACAGGGTGAGCATGTTGAAGAACAGGTGACCCCAACCGCCGTGGACCAAGCCGTAACTCAGCATCCTGTACCACTGATTCCGATGCCATACGGAATAAGGGTGGAGCAGCAACTTGTTAGCATTAAACGTCCCGGTGAAGCATAGAATGCTCACCAGGCCGGTTACGGCTATGAGTATGAGTGTTGTCGACATGATAGTGCCGGCCACTATTTATATTTCTGGAAATCGTATTTTACGCGGAGATTGGCCTTTGCTTCATCATCAAGATGGGTGAAGAAAGCCTTGAAGCCGGGGCAGAAATTGATATGCCAACGCCAGAAACGACCCAGAACGGATTTGGGGTTCTTTTCATAGTGTGCGCGGAATTTACAGTTCTCGCAAGGATAATGTTGTCCCATAATACTCTAGTTTTTGCAAAAATAGCAAAAAACGAAAAATGATTCTTTTTGTAAAGAATAATAAACTTGTGATATGAAACACCTGATTATTTGCTTAATGTTATGCTATAGTAAAAGTCCCCATAATCTACATTTGCGATTTTGTGTATCAGAGAAACAGTGTTGATGTATGAAACCTCGTGCGGCAGAGCCTGCAAATGGGGCATCAGTTTCTCTGTCAGATAATACACGCCATATAGTTGGTCCCAATCACACGGTCAAAACCATCCTTTGTCTTCTTGCCGGGTTGATGAAAAACGCCGGCGTTATTAACAAATACGTCTATGTCAATAGCATCGCGCCTGATTCTCTCCACAAAAGCATCAATAGAAGAAAAATCGGCAATATCGAGAGCCATGACAGAGACGGAGGATTGCGGATATTTTGCAGCGAGTGAATTCCGCGCTTCGTTTGCCCTTTGCATATTACGGCAGGCAAGAATCACATCCGCCCCGAGATAAAGCATAGTCTCCGCCTCTTTAAAGCCTACTCCGCTGTTGCGCCGGCCACCACCACAGTCTTGCAGGCAAGAGAGATATTGGCGTTGGCCTTAAGCCATCGCTTTGTCTTATCAGTCAGGCTCATACGGTGAGCAAAGAGCTATTTCTCAACGATTTCGATATCGGTAACATCCTTACGGTTGATTGTGAGGATGTTGTCGCAGTCATTCCAGGTGCCGAAACTCCAGGCGGATTTGGCCAGGGGCTTGTCGCCGGAAAGTACCTTCGGTCTGAAAGAAAGCTTGATCCGTTCGGTACCGTCGGCCTCAAGTGCGGTGTATTTGATGCTGCCGGGGCCGTATTGCACGTCTTTAAGCATACAACTGGTGCTGAAGATATGGTCGGTGCCTTCAGGAATAATCTCCGGAAAGGCCACCATACCCTCGAAGAAATGCGGCAGATAATCGAAATAACTGTCGGAATACCATACACCTGCCCATTCCATACCGGTAGAGTTGACGGCGATATTGCCCTTGGAAGTATGGTTGTATGCCGAATATTCGGCAAGGGCCAGGGTGGCGAGAGCCTCGTTCTTTGCCTGCTCGCAGCCCGTCTCGCGAGCCCAGCGGGCCAGCACGGAGCCGTAGCGCGCAGTATGGCTGCCCATATCGTAATAGCAGGCATCCTGCTCTTTAATGCTGACACCGCCATAATTCACGACGCCCCCGAAACGCCCTTTGACAAGGGCAAGCAGGTCCAGTACAATCTGCTTGTAATCTTTGCAGGCATCTGGATTACCCAGCAGATACCTGGCAGTTTCCATAGGGGAGAACTGGTTTATATTGGTCGGATGGTTGCTTCTGATATCCTCGAAGTAGCCGGACCAGTAGTCTGTTTTCATGGGATATTCCATTATCCAGTCGAACACCAGGTCCCGCTTTGCCTTGACTTGGGCCATATCCAGGGACATATCGCTGGCGAGAATCTTGTCGAAGAATTCCACCACGAAGATCATGTTGGCAGTGTAGGGATCTTCCACTTCGCCGGTGCGCATATTCAGCCTGAACGGAAGTGGAGATGCCTTGTCGCTGCCCTCTTTGATATTAGCCATAAGCAACTCTGCGATATGCTCTGCAATCGCAGAGTACTTCTGCTCTGCGCTGTATTCGGCATAATCCATATATGCAATGCCCACCATTGCGGCCTTGTCCGGCTCCAGCAGTTCGTCCATATAGATCCCGTCGGGGTCTTCGTTATCTTGCGTGCGGACCATTCCCGGCCATGCCCAGTCGCCGGGCGTGGGGAACATCAGCATCCTGTCCAGCAGTTTCTTTACGGGCACCAGCGCCCCTTATGTCGCCTGTATAAGGATAATAATAGCGGAACAGTTTCATCGCAAAATATGCGTTGCCGCCCTGGTTGTTGGGATACAGGTTGCCGCCCCAGATGCGGTCTTGGGTCAGCAGTTCGGGAAAGACCATACGCTCTATCTCGTAAGAAGCGGTCACAAGATAGCCAGCAAGCAAGCCTTCCCCGGTTTTCACCAGCGGACCGTCCATCAAGAAGTTCATAGACCAGACCATAAGGCTGTCATAGTCCAGCCATGGCTGCATCCAGCCGTCTTTTACTTTAAAATAGTGCTCGAAAAAGCTATGCTCAAAATCTGAAAAGTCAGGCCCAGGGAGGCCTTGCACGTTGTAGCTACGAATCCTGGGGGTCATCACTGGGGCCTGGGAGACCGGCCTGCAGCCTGCCAGGGCAAGTATGCAGACAAGTGGAATCAAAAACCTTTTCATATTGCATATTCTTTCACGATTTCTATATCGGTAACATCTTTGCGATTGATTGTGAGGATGTTGTCGCAATCATTCCAGGTGCCGAAACTCCAGGCGGATTTGGCCAGGGGCTTGCCGCCGGAGAGGACTTTGGGTCTGAAAGAAAGCTTGATCCGTTCGGTACCGTCAGGCTCTATTGCAGTGTATTTTATGCTGCCCGGGGCGTATTCCACATCCTTTAGCAAACAGGTAGTGCTGAATATGTGGTCGGTGCCATCCGGGATAATTTCCGGCCAGGCGGCCATACCCTCGAAGAAGTGGGGCAGATAGTCGAAATAGCTGTCGGAATACCAGATAGGGTACCATTCTATTCCTACGGAATTAACGGATATATTCCCTTTGGAGGTGTGATTGTATGCAGAATATTCAGAGAGAGCCAGGGTGGCGAGAGCCTCGTTTTTGGCCTGTTCGCAGCCAGTCTCGCGTGCCCATCTGGCCAGAACCGAGCCGTAGCGTGCAGTGTGGCTGCTCATCTCAAGGAAGCAGTCGTCCTGCTCGCAGATGCTGACTCCGCCAAAACGCACGGTGCCTCCAAAGCGGCCCTTTACAAAGGCCAGCAGGTCCAGTACAACCTGTTTGTAGTCCTTGCAGGTTTCCGGATGGTTAAGCAGATACCTTGCGGTTTCCATCGGGGCAAACTGGTTCATATTGGTCAGGCACTCGCTGTCGATATCCTCGAAATAGCCGGACCAGAGGCCGTTTTTCACAGGATTATCCATTATCCAGTTGAAGACCATATCTCTCTTGGCCTGAACCTGGGACTTGTCCAGGGATGTTTCGCCGTCAAGAAACTTGTCCAGGAATTCCACAACGAAAATCATATCGGACGAATAGGCATCCTCCGTCTCGCCGGTGCGCATATTCACCCTGAAGGGCAGGGGAGATTCTTTGTCGGACCCCTCCTGGATGTTCTTTAAGAGCAATTCGGCAATATGCTCACCCATCGCCTTGTATTTCTCCTCGCCGGTATAGCGCGCATAATCCATAAAGGCTACGCCAACCATCGCGGCTTTGTCCGGCTCGAGCCTTTCGTCCAGATAGATTCCGTCAGGGTCGTCGTTGTCCTGGGTGCGGACCATTCCCGGCCACGCCCAGTCGTCGGGGGTGGGGAACATCAGCATCCTGTCCAGGAAGTCCTTCACGGGAATCAGCGCCCGGATGTCTCCGGTATATGGATAGTAATAGCGGAAAAGCTTCATCGCAAAATAGACGTTGCTCCCCTGATTGTTGACTACACGGCGCTCGCGGTAAATCCGGTCTTCAGGCAGGACGTCAACATAAGCGCCTCTGTAGGTGCCGAAAGAGGATGTCACGATGTAACCCGGAAGCAGACCTTCGGGCATATCGAACAGCGGGCCGTCTATCAGGAAATTCATAGACCAGACCATCAGGCTGTCGTAGTTCAGCCAGGGCTGCAGCCACCCGTCCTTGACGACAACTTCGTGGTCAAGAATGGTTTGATGGCCCCTGCTGTGTTCAGGTCCGGGAAGTCCCTGAGAATTGTAAACGGGAATCCTGGGGACCATCATCGTCGATGTGTTTGAGCCCTGTTTGCATCCTGCCAGAAAAAGGGCGCAGGAAAGGGCAATCATAAGACTGGATACTCTCATCATATTGGATTTGCTGTTGGTACACAAAGATACAAATTATTAAAAACACTGGTACAATGTGGGCAGGAGTTATCCGCAAACGGACATATCATTGCGGATCAATACGGCAGCGCCTTCAGGTGGCGGTGGACCACATCCAGGATACGGCGGCAGCTCGACGGGTTGTTGGCGGCGATGACCATAGAGGGTACGCTCAGGGAGGGGAAGCCGGTGTCAAAACTGCACACCGCGCCACCGGCCTCGGTAAGGATCAGGGTGGCGGCAGCATAGTCCCACGGCATCAGGCGCAACTCGAAGTATAGGTCGGCATAGCCGGCCGCTATAAGGCACAGCTCTACGGCAGCGGAGCCGGTACGCCGTACATCGTTGCAGTCCAGGTAGATGTCATAGATGATATCGCTGCAATAGCGGGCCCAGTCTTTGTGATAGGTGCTCATTGCGGTGAACAGGAGTCCGTCCTCATAAGAGCGGTATGAAACGTGGACGGGTTTACCGTTGCAATATGCTCCGCAGCCCTTTTCCGCCCAGTAGAGCTCTCCCCGCCAGGGGCTGTAAACCACACCCATATACTGTTCTCCGTTGCGCACGAGCGCCACGCTTATGCAACAATTCTCGTTGCCGCGGGCGTAATTGGCCGTGCCGTCTATCGGGTCGATGATCCATATAAATTCGTGCCCGGCGATGTCGTTCAAGTCCTCTTCTTCGCAGAGGAAACCGCTGCCGGGCAGCAGCGCCGACAGCCGTCCGGTCAGGAAATCCTGCACCGCAAGGTCGGATGAGGTTACCAGATTCTCACGCGAACCCTTGTCGTGGACCTCAAACCCGGAGCACACCATAAGCGTCGAGGCCTCCTTGACCACATCAATGATATTCTCTATTCTGATTTCCATAACACCGCGTAAGGTAAACAACCTTTTTCATTCCGCAAAAAATAGAATAGCCAATAATTAACGTATCTTTGTAACCTGAAGCTATGGAAAACACTATAAATGAAGACCGCAAGTGGAAGGTGCTTGAGAGCGAGTATCTGATACGCAGGCCGTGGCTGACGGCCCGCAGGGACCGGGCGGAACTCCCGGACGGACGCATCAACAACGAATATTATGTGCTGGAATATCCCGACTGGGTAAACATAATAGCCGTGACGGAAGATGGTGACATAGTGCTGGAGAGGCAATACCGCCACGGACTGGGCAACACTTGCTATGAGCTGCCGTGCGGAGTTATAGAGGAGGGCGAGACCCCGCTGGAGGCGGCTCAACGGGAATTGCTGGAAGAGACCGGATATGCCGGAGGGAAGTGGGAGGAGTGGATGACCCTTTCTCCCAATCCCGCCACCAGCAACAACCTGGCGCACAGTTTTCTGGCTGTAGGCGTAAAGAAGGTGGCGGGCCAGAGCCTGGATGCCACTGAGGACATCAAGGTATACCTGAAACGTCCAGAATATGTCCGCGAACTGTTGGAGAATAACCAGATTCTCCAGGCGCTTATGGCAGCTCCCCTCTGGAAGTATTTCTTTGGCAAGAAGAATTGATGCGTATGTCGGTATTCTCCAGGTTTCTGGCGCGAAGGCGCCTGTGGCTTTTCTTTCTGGTGATGGGGATGGTGGTGGCATCGGCATTGCTTGTGCCCCGCATCAACATAAATACCGACATGACCAAATACCTGCCCGACGATTATCCGATGAAGCTGGGTCTGGATATTGTCCGTGAACAGATACCGGGTATGGAAGATCAGATCAGCAGCCTGGGGGCATCATTCGGCGACGGGGCAGACCTGATGCCCACCGATCTTCCAAGAACCTTGGCGATAGGCGTTTCGCTATTGTTTGTGGTGCTGCTGGTGATGTGCTCATCGCTGATGGAAGTGGTGCTGTTCCTGATTACGGCAATATGTGCCGTCGCGCTCAATATGGGTACAAATGCCCTCAGGGAGAGCGTTTCCATGATGACCAACACCCTTACCCCCGTGCTGCAGATGGTGCTCTCCATGGATTACTGCATCATACTGATGAACCGGTACCGGCAGGAGCGCCTGAGCGGACTTATTCCCTCGGACGCTATCCACATTGCGCTCAAGGGGTCTGCTCCCGCCATACTCAGCAGCGCATTCACCACTATAGTGAGCCTGTTGATGCTCACCTTCATCAAACTCAAGATCGGATCTGACCTCGGATTTGTGCTGGCAAAGGGTGTGGTTTTCTCGCTTCTGTGCTGCTTCACGGTTCTCCCGACCCTGATTGTGTGGGCCGACAAGCAGGTTATTTTCAAGGTCAAGAAGACGCCAAAATTCCCGGCAGCGGCGGTCTCCCGCTTCCAGGCGCGATTCAAAGTGCCTCTTGCAGTCCTGTTTGTCCTGGTCGTGGCGCTGGCGTTATGGCTGCAGGGACGCACGCCAATCAACTTTGCCCCTACGTGGGAGAGCAAGGCCTCCGAGCATTTGCAGGAGAGCAATCCCTTGCTGCTGCTCTATGAAACGAGAGATGAAGCCGTTGTGCCGCAGCTTCTGGCAGAACTGGAGGCCGACCCCCGTGTGATTCAGACCATAAGCTATCCCACGACCCTCGGGAAGCAGTGCACCGTGGGCCAGATGCGGGAGATGATGTCCGACCTTGCCACCGACTCCATCCCTGAGGATTTGCTGAGGATGGTATATTATGCCCGTTCTCACCCAAAACTTGACGGACGCCTGTCCTTTGCCGAGATACAAGATGCGGCAGAGAGTCTTGCGGCTTCTGGCCAGATGCCGGAAGGGGTGAACTTTGACGATATGGTGGCTAATCTTATGCAGCAGATGGAATCCGGGCCGGAGGAACCCCTCGCCGGCGAGACAGTGCAGATGCCGGAACCCGATACCTCTGCCTTTGTTCAAGTGATTGCTGAAGAGGAACTGCCGGTTACGGTAGATTCACTGGAGGTCGCCCCGGCCCTGGCAGAAGCTGAAGTCGCCCCCGACATCCCGCAGGAGGCCGGAATCACCTATGAGGATGTTACCAGACAGATAACCGCAGCGGATATGGCGGAGATCATGGGGGTTGAGAAAAGGCAGGTCAATATGGTGTTCCGTATGGCAGGCAAAACAGGCTCTACGATGAGCATGGCGGAGTTCTACGCCTTTGTCCGGGACAATATCCTCACCAACAAGCGCTATTCTGCAATGGTGCCAAAGGATATGAAGCAGAAGTTTGTGGATGCAGGGGAGCAGTTGGAGAAGATTCTGGCGGCAGGTCCTGCCAAGGAGCCGTCACAAGACGTTTTGGCCGGGGTGGAAACAGAACCGGCGGCTGCCGATACGGTGGCAATAGTGCCTGTCCCGGACACTCTCCTGGTGGCGGAGGTCCCTGTGGCAGCAGCGCCTCATCCTGAGCCGCTCCCGGAGGTGGTTGCCCCCTCGCCGCTTGACAAACTGATTGATATGATGGTTTCCGGGTGGCGCTACTCGTCGTCCAGCGTCCATTCTGCCCTCAGTGCGGCCGGTGTGCCGGTGACCCGCGACGATATAGATATGCTCTACCTGTATGCTCTCAGCAGAAGGGACTTTGACCCGGAACAGACTATGACTCCCCAGGAGCTGGTTTACTATGTTGCTGACTCATTGATGCACAGGCCAGTAGTGCAGAGGATTGTGCCGGAACAGGTCCGCAGTGCAGTGGACAGTGCCCGCGTAGTGATTGCCGCGAACGCCGGTATGCTGAGGGGAGAGCAGTACTCATTTGCCCTTGTCAGTACCAGTTACCCTCAGGAGTCAGACTCGACATTCAACTTTGTCGCTACTGCCAACGCGGCTGCGGATTCATTGCTGAGCGGAACTCATTACTGGATAGGGGAGTCTGAAATGTACAAGGAGCTCAAGGATGCGTTCCCGTCGGAGTTGCTCCTGCTCACAATCCTCACTGTGCTGGCTATCTATTTGATAGTAGCCATCACATTCCGCTCTCTGCTTGTCCCAGTCCCTCTGGTGCTCTCGGTGCTCACCGGCGTGTATGTAAATGTTATAGTAAGCGGTATCGGCGGGGGGCAGATGTACTATCTGGCGTATCTGATAATCCAGGGTATACTGATGGGTGCGGCAATAGATTATTCGATTCTGTTCACCTCTTATTTCCGCGAGGCCCGCAAGACAGAAGACGTGCAGCATTCCATCCAGAGGGCTTTCGAGGGCTCTTCCCACTCTGTGCTTACATCGGGGCTGATCCTGATACTGGTGCCGATGGTGATGTCGTTTGTGATGGCAGATCCGATGATTGCCAGCATCCTGAAGAGTCTCAGCATCGGGGCGCTGGCATCTGTGACAATTATCCTCTTCCTGCTGCCGGCGGTGCTGGCAATTATGTCGGGTGGGGGAACCCGCCCCAAAAAAGGTACGAGGTAATTACATCCCCATTGCGCCACCCGTACCTCCGGGGATTATGCTTCCGTCAGAAGTGTTCTGTTCAATGTCATCGTTGTTGATGCCACGACGCACTTTCTTGCCGCCTGAACGCATCTCGCCAAAGGTGTAGCTGATGTTGAACCCGACGCTCTGAACAGGTATCTTGACGATGGTTTCGTTAGAAAAGTCCTTACCCACTGAATATTCGTGGATGGTCAGCCTGCGGGAGAAAAGCGGAGTGGCACCCTGGACTGTCACGCTGAGCTTGTCGTTGAAGAATGTCTTTGTGAGTCCCATCATTCCAAACTGGAAAGGATCGCTGTGACCCTGGAGAGTGATGTCGCCGCCGTGGATGAAGGTATTGAGACTCAGACGCATATCCCAGAAGATAGAGGTCTGGAAACCTGCGAATATGCCGCTGTCCCAGCCGGCATTGTGCTGATCCAGCATATCGCCGTGATAAATGTTGTAATCCAGGTCTCCGTTCATATAAAGGCGGGTCTTGTTGTTTATGTTCCAGTTGGCATAAACGTCCAGTCCGGTGCTGCTATGGTTTACTATATTACCATAGGTGGTGTTCAGCACGCCGTCCTTGTAGAATGAATATTCGCTGATGCCACCTTTGCCTATGCGTTCCCGGAGCTTCATGCTCAAAACCACCTTTGGGGTTGCCAGGTTGTATGCAAGGGATATACGGTGGTTCTTCTCTGCCTGTATGTCGGGATTGCCGTAATAAACCGACGTCGGGTCGGAGCGGTCCACATATGGGTTCAGCGACCTGATTCCGGGGCGGCGGATGCGCATGTTGTAGGCCAGGCTCAGGTTGCCCGTCTGGGAAATGTTCCACTGCAGGCTGGCATTGGGTACCAGATTCCCGTAGTTTATGTCAAAGTTTTTGTCTGCCAGGTCGTAATCGACCTTCTGGAATGTGTGTTCGTAGCGCAGGCCGGCGGTCATCACCAATTTGTCTATGGTGGCAGAATATTCTGCATATGCGGCACCGATATGGTTGTAGTAGTCATAGACGCTCGGGGTCCCGTTGTAGGCGTCATCGGCACTGTTGTGGCGGAAGATATATTTCAGGCCGCTGGAAAGGGTTTGGCCCTTACCTATAGGAGTAGTGAAATCGGTCTGGAATGTATGCTCAGAGGTGATGTCGTCCATTAAAGAGACCCGCTCCTCTTCAAGCCCGTCGTAATGCTTGATTTTGTAGGTGTTGTTATTCTTGCTTGGATTGCCGGAGTATTGGTAAGATAATGTCAGGGTCCTGTCCCGGTTGCCGGCAAAAGAGTGCTGATAGTCAAAGCTGGCGTTAACAAAGGCCATGGACATATCTCCATCGACCTGTTGGGTATAACCAAGCTCCGGCATCTCAACGCCGGACACTGTATAGGTCGTGCGGCCTTCGCCGCCTGAGTTCTTGCGGCTGAAGCGGTTCATCCCTACGCTCAGGTTGAAGAGGTTGAGGGTATCAGGCTCAAACCCGACGGTCAGGTTGCTGAACATTCCGCTGCCTTTGTTTACCGTTCCGGTGGTGAGGCTGTTGATCCTGGTAGATGTGGAGAGGTATTCCATCAGGCTGGAGGATTCAACTCCGTCCATTTTCTCGTGCATGCCGTGGATGTTTGCACCAAAGGACCATTTCCCCTTCTGGGCGTTGAGGCTGATACCTCCGTCGTAGCGGCCGCGGGTGTCGATGCCTCCGTTTACCGTGCCGTATATACCGTCTTTTACCATAGCGCCGGCCGAGCCGCCCATAGTCTTGATGTCAAGAATGCCACCGGTCCCTTCGGCGTCGTATTTTGCGCCGGGGTTGGTGACAACCTCGATGCTCTTGATGCTGCTGGCGGGCATGACCTTGAACATCTGGGAGGGACTGTTGCTGAGCATCTGGTTGGGACGGCCGTCCACATAAACCTTAAATGAAGAGCTGCCGTTGACGGTGATGTTGTCCTGCGCGTCCACAGTGACCATAGGTACCTTGCGGAGCAAATCAAGGGCAGTCATGCTTTTGGCGTCTATATCGTGTTCGACATCGTAGCTGAGCCGGTCAGCGTCTATCTTGACCAGCGTGCGCAGCGCAGATACCGACGACTCTTTCAGGACCTCTGCGTCGCTTTCCATAAGTATTTCGCCAAGGTCGATGGTTCCGCCAGCGGCGGCGAGTTCTTGTTCTATGGTCTTGCGCCCCATATTCTCTATCCTGAGGGTCAGAGGGCCGGAGGCGTATGTATTTAGTGAAAAGGCGCCGGTTGTGTCGGTGACGGAGTATGCGAGATTGTCTCCGTCGCGATGTATGATGACCACCGCTCCCGCCTCGCTATCGCGGGTTTCGCTGTCAAGGACGCGGCCAGTAATTACGGTCCTGGTATTCTGGGCAAAAGAGAAAGTTGTAAGGAAGCTCAGTATTATTGAGGGGATATATCTTAAAAACTTGTTCATCTTATTATTTCCATTTGTTTGTGGCGGCCGCAAAAATAAGATAACTTTGTTAATCGCAAACAGAATCTCTGATGGATAGCATCATATCTTTTGACCACCGGTTATTTCTCTCCCTGAATGGGGCCTGGACGCCTTTTCTTGATCCGATAATGAGGTTCCTATCTGCGATTGCAGTATGGATTCCGCTATATCTGGCCCTCGCGACCGCCGCGTTCTTCCGCAAATGCTATGCCACGCAGTGCGGCGGATATGCCATTCGCAGGCCGATTTTAGAAGATCGTTTCTGGATCGCGGGCATCGCGGCCATGGCAATCTGCATCCTGGGCTATCTGATGTGCGACTGGGGATCCAATCTTGTGAAGGTGCTGGTGGCAAGGCCACGCCCCGGATATGACCCGGTTACAGCCATGGGGCGTTTCCCGACCGGGACGGGCAGCCCGTATGGATTCTTCTCCGCCCATGCGGCAAACACAATCTGTTACTCTTTGCTGATTACCAAGATTCTTGGCCGCCGTTGGCTGAGGATAGTGATGATTGTTTGGGCGCTGCTGGTATCCTACAGCAGGATATATCTGGGCTATCATTTTCCGCTGGACGTGGCGGTGGGTTTGATTTATGGTACATGTGTAGCAATTCTGCTCACATATCTGTATAAATTTGTCATTGACAAGATCGCTGACAAATATCCGCAAGTTGCATGAAAAACAGCTTCTTATATCAGATTGCCAAGGCCTATTCTGCCCAGGATGAGGTTGAACTCAGGCGGTGTCTGTTTGTGTTCCCCTCGCGCCGGTCGTCGCTGTTCTTCCAGAAGTACCTGGGCCAGTGCAGCAGCAAGCCGCTGTTCTCTCCCGATATAATCACTATAGGCGACCTGTTTGCCCGCTTGAGCGACCTCAGGCGTGGCGACAAGATAGAGTTGCTGTACATATTGTGGACGCAGTACTCTGCAATCTGCCGTAGCCGTGGCCGGGAAAGCGAAGGGTTTGACGAATTTGTGTCGCTTGGAGAGACCATTCTTGCCGATTTCAACGATGTTGACAAGTATCTGGCGGATCATGCAAAGCTGTTTGCACTAATAAGCGACCTGCGCGAACTGGACAGCGGCTATGACTTCCTTTCAAAAGAGCAGAAAGCTGCCCTGAAGCGTTTCTGGGGGGTGATTGTTTCTGGAAAAGAGTCTGAGCAGAAGGCAAAGTTCCTGGGGATGTGGTCCATCTTGGATGAACTGTACACCGCCTTTCGCGAAGAGCTCTCCAGGCGCGGGATTGCATACGAGGGGATGCTGCAGCGCCAGGTGGCTGGGAGGCTATTGTCAGAAGATGCGGAAATTCCGTCTTTCCTGGCTGGTTACGAGCGCGTTATAGTCGTGGGGCAGAACGCCCTCTGCAAGTGCGAGATGGTGCTGCTGGATTATCTCCGCCGGGAGGCGGACGGCGACTTTTATTGGGATTATTATGGCGAGTGTCTGCGCGATCCGGCCAACAAGGCGTCTCACTTTATAAAAGGATACCTCGAGAAATATCCGTCCAGGTTCAAACTTGAGGCAGAGGCAGCCGGAACACCGCAGATAAAGGTCGTGGCGGCATCGAGTGCCGTGGCCCAGGCCAAGGTGGCGGCTTCAGAGCTGGCTGCGGCGGGAGAAGATTCCACTGCCGTGGTGCTCCCGGACGAGAATCTTCTGATGCCGCTGCTCAATTCGATACCGGAGGATATCCGGCACATCAATGTCACCATGGGCTACGGGCTGCACAACAGCGCTACGGCTTCGCTGATGGATATGATGGCTTCGCTGCAGATAAACCGCCGCGAGGGGCGGGGCTTCTATCACAAGGATGTCCTGGCTATCCTGAACCATCCGTTTGTGCGCAACCTTTGCCCAGAAGCTGTGCAGCAACTCAAGCTGGATATCGTAAAGTCTAACATGATTTACGTGAGCGCGGAGATGTTTGCCGGCGACGATATTCTAAAGCTGCTTTTTACGCCGCAAACGGATACTGAGGGCGTAGCTTCATGGCAGCTGGAGTGTCTGAATACGATTGCCCCGTCGCTGCCCGGCATCGAGTGCGAGTTTGCGCATGGCTACTATGCTTCTATCAGTCACCTGCGCGACCTGGATATCCCGATGTCGATGAAGACATACTTCCGTTTTTTGCGCGAGGTGACCTCCCGCCTGACGGTGGATTTCCGCGGCGAACCGCTCAGCGGCCTGCAGGTAATGGGCCCGCTTGAGGTCCGCGCTATCGACTTTGAAACCATTATAATCCTCTCTGTAAACGAGGGTGTCTTCCCTGCAAAGAGCGTTAGTGACAGTCTGATACCGTATAATGTCCGTCGCGGATTCGGCTTGCCGACAGTAGAGCTGTTTGACTCTATATCTGCATACCATTTTTATCGCAGCATATACCGTGCAAAGAAGGTCGTGCTCATATACGACTCCCGCACCAAAGGGCTGCTGAGCGGCGAGGAGAGCCGTTTTGTGAAGCAGTTGCGCTATCATTACCATTTCCCGATGGAGTTCAGCAGTGTCGATTTGGAGATAAAGCCGGTAGAGGGGGCTGTCCGCACTGTGGCCAAGACAGATGAGGTCCTGTCCAGGATGCGGGATCTCTATCTGGAAGGCGGCGGGGGCGGCAAATATCTGTCTGCCAGCTCGCTCAACGATTATCTGGCCTGTCGTCTGAAGTTTTATTACAAGTACGTCGCCGGCCTTAAAGAGGAGGATGAGGTAACGGAAGAGGTGGATGCCGGGCAGTTTGGCAACACTTTCCATCACACTATGGAGGCTGTGTACGAACGTCTTGGTCGGGGGAGCGTTGTGACGAAAGAGGCGTTGGACAGAATAATTCAAGAGAAGGGATTTGTAGAAGGTCTCGTCGCCAAATTCCTTAACAGGGAACTCAAGCAGGCGGATGACGCCCCGCTGGGCCGTCGCAACCAGATTACAGCCAACCTTGTGGCGGAGATGGTGCGAACCACGCTGCGTCGCGACTGCGATTATTCACCGTTTATCTATGTGGCCTCGGAGAAGCAGATGCTCAAATCGATCGATATAAATGTGGACGGCGTTAAATCTAAAGCCCGCATCAAAGGTTTTATAGACAGGCTCGACCGCAAGGAAGGCGATCACCTGCGGATCTGCGACTATAAAACGGGTGCCGTAAACGAGGTGGGCAACTATCTGAATGAGTCGTGCCTGGAAAAAGTATTCGAGGGAGAGAAGAAGACCTCTTTCCAGATGCTCGTTTATGCCCTGCTGCTCTCCATGGAGAAGGACTCTGGCAAGGATTTCAACCTGGCGGTATATCAGGTAAGGAATCTCTATTCTCAGGGGGTGGAGAGCAAGTACTGCCCCAAAGAGACTGTAGAGGCCTTTGGCGGCAGGCTCAAAGATTTGATAGAGGAGATATTCGATCCGTCGGTGGCGTTCGACTCTGTGGAGGCGGGCAGTAAAACGTGCGATTATTGCCCCGCGAAGGCAATTTGCGGCAGATAGGAGGGTGATACTATGAAGGGAATACTTGAAATATATAAGGCTTCGGCGGGCAGTGGCAAGACCCATACGCTGGCGCATAAATACATCGACATACTGCTGGGGGCAAATGCCGATACAGAGAGCTATAAGCATATTCTGGCGGTGACTTTCACCAATAAGGCCACTGAGGAGATGAAGAGCCGCATAGTCTCGATCCTGTACAATCTTTCGCAGGGGAGTGGTAAAGAGCTGGAGGGGCTCTCTGCCGCAGATGCAGCAAAGGTCAGCGCACGCGCAAAGACCATCCTGACGGCCATTCTCCACGATTATTCCAATTTCCAGGTAACAACCATAGACAAGTTCTTCCAGCAGATATTCCGGTCGTTTGCCCGTGAGTTGGGGCGTTTTTCCAACTATCGGGTGGAGCTTAGTGACGAGGATGTCCTCTCGCACGCCATAGACGATATGCTCTCCAGCCTGGATGACGCCTCGACGCATGATGCTGAGAAGATATACAAGGTGATAAACGGTTTCGCCCTTGACCAGTGGCGCTACAACAGCAAATCCAAATATACGGAGCAACTGCTCGACTTTGCAAAGCTGTTCATTAAGGAGGATTTCAAGAAGAAGGCGGGCGATTATGAATCCGATGCCGACAAAACCGATGTTGTGGGCAAGGCCGCTGCCGATTATGTAGATTGGTTTGAAAAGGAGCTGAGCGGTGCTGCCAGGGAGGCACTGGTGGCCATTGCAGAGCAAGGTCTTTCGTTGGATGATTTCAGAGGCGGGCAGAAAGGTGCCATGCAAAAACTGCCGGATTATGCCAAAGGCGGGATGCCCTTGCTGACCGCTGGGCAGAAGGAAATGTTCACTGCCGGGCCGGAAGGCTGGTTCGCAGCCAAGAACTTGAAAACGATGCAGCCGCGCGCCATGGCAGCCTGCAGCCGTGGAGATAAGCCGGGCCTTGATGCCCTGCTGGGCAAGATAGTGGATTTGTTTGGCGAGCCCTATGCAAAGTACCGCACCGCGCTGATTATCCGCAACAATCTGGGGGTAATGAAGATATTCGGCGGGATATATGATGCCCTGGGCAAATATCTCAAAGAGAACAACCTGATGCTGCTGGGAGAGACCACCGACGCCCTGCACACTATGATTGGCGCAAGCGACACCCCGTTTATATACGAAAGGATAGGCAGTTGGATAGACCACTATCTGTTGGACGAGTTCCAGGATTTCTCGCTGATGCAGTGGGATAATTTCAAGCCTCTGCTGGAGCAGAGTCTGGATGCTGGCGGCGACAACCTGATTGTGGGAGACGTCAAGCAGAGCATCTATCGCTGGCGGGGGAGCGACTGGAACACCCTTGAAAGCGGGATAGATTCTGATTTGGACGGCAAAAACCTCCGTCACGAGACGTTGCTGCGCAACTATCGCAGCGACAAGGCTATAGTTGAGTTCAATAATGGGTTCTTTGAAACAATTACCCGGCAGGGTGGTGGCAGTTTTGATGGGGACGGGACCGTAGCAATGGTTTATTCCGATTGTCGGCAGGAGTCTGTCTCCAAGGGTGGCGGCCATGTGAAAGTGACGTTCTATGAGGGTAAGGAGGAGGAGAATGGAGAAGTACCTTCGCTGGCTTTGCTCAAGGGTGAGATATCCCGGCTCGACTCCCGGGGATATCCCCGCAGCGATATTTACGTGCTGGTACGCACCAACAAGGAGGCTGCCGCTGCCGCAGCGCGCTTGATTGCAGACGGAATAGATGTGATTACCGATGAGTCACTCGTGGTGGGCTCTTCCGGATATGTCCAGCGGATTGTGGCGGTATTGAACTATATGGTCAATCCGGACGATGCGGTCAATGCCCAGATTATCAAAGAAATCGGCCTTGATGTGGAGTTGGTTGACTTAAGCGGGAATTCGCTATATGACATTTGCGAGAATATAGTCCGCTCAATTGGCGAGGAGTTGCTTGAGGGGCAGATGCCATATCTGATGGCATTCATGGATGTCGTGCTGGATTATATGCGCGACAATGGTTCCGATATCGCTGGTTTCGTGCGCTGGTGGGAGGAGACGGGATGCAAACAGGTTATTTCTGCCCCCAAGGGGGCCAATGCCGTGCGCATCATGACCATCCACAAAGCCAAAGGGCTGGGGTGCCCGGCAGTGATCATGCCGTTTTTCCATGAGCCGCTCACCCCTTACCATACCAACTATATGTGGTGTGATGACAAGGATGGATTTGATGCCGGCATCATGCCGGTAGAGTTCAAGAAAGAGGTGGAGGAATCGACTTTCAGGGATTATTATGGACAGGAGGCTCTTTTCTATAAGATGGATGCCCTTAATACCGCATATGTCGCCTTTACCCGCGCAGAGCATGAATTGGTGATATTTGCCAATGTGGGCGGAAGAAAGAAGGGCATCTCAAATATGCTGTGGGATTATCTTGCCGGAAAGATGGAGGGGAATATATTCGAGGTGGGGGAGCCGGAGCTGTACAAGGCAAATGCCGGCGACAGTATGGGTAGTTTAAAGCTGGATGGCTACAACTCTATTCCGATGGAGGGGACCGGTTCCCGCAAGCGGCTCGGACTGGTATACAGGGGCTCCGATTTCTTCAATCCCGAGGGTCGCTGGTCCGCCCGTGAAAGAGGCATCGTCCTGCACGATATCCTTTCACGTATAAATGCTCCGGAGGATATTCCGTGGGCGGTGTCGCAGGCGGTTGCATCAGGTGAGCTCTCTGCCGCGGAAGCTGTCGGGACAGGAGCTTTGGTGGAGAGGATGGTGGCCTCGGCGGCACCTTACGGCTGGTTTGCGACCGGGGTGGAGGTCTTCAACGAACTCTCTATAATTGACACCGACGGCAAGGTGCACCGGCCCGACAGGGTCGTTATAGACGGCCAAAAGGTGTCTGTCATCGACTATAAATTCGGCGCTCATCATGCCGGATACCGCCGTCAGGTGATGCAATATATGGAGATGCTGCGCCAGATGGGTTACAGGCAGGTAGAGGGGTATCTTTGGTATGCCGCCGAGGATAATATTGAAAAAGTTGCGTAACTTCGCCTTCCTATGAAAGGACGCCTGTTTTTGATTCCATCGCCGCTGGGCGAAGGCGACCCGCACGAGGTTCTTCCCGGTGCGGTTTTCGCCTGCATCCGCAATATCCGCACCTATGTTGTGGAGGAGGTGCGCACAGCCCGCCGCTTCCTCTCTGCTGCCGGGCTCAAAGGGAATATTGACAGCCTGGAGTTTTATGAACTTAACGAACATACTTCTGCAGAAGATGCCGCCGGTTATGTCCGGTTGCTGGAAGAGGGGCAGGATGTCGGCTTGATAAGCGAAGCGGGCCTTCCGGCAGTTGCCGACCCCGGCAGCATTCTGGTTGCAGAGGCGCATTGTCACGATATAGAGGTAATCCCGCTGGTGGGTCCGTCATCACTTATGATGGCGCTTATGTCGTCGGGACTCAACGGCCAGTCGTTTGCCTTTACGGGCTATCTCCCGGTAAAGACGGCGGAGCGTCGTGCCCGCCTGCAGGAGTTGGAGCGGATTTCCCGCCGCCTGAACCAGACCCAGATTATAATCGAAACTCCATATCGCAACGACTCCCTGTTGTCCGATATGCTGGAGGCGCTGGATGGCGCAACAAGGCTTTGCGTGGCGGCCAATATCACCCAGGCTGATGCCTTCATCCGCACCAGGGAAGTTGGTCAGTGGCGCCGCAATCCGGTTGTTATCGGCAAACGTCCGTGCGTGTTTGTAATGCTTGCAAGGTGATGAATAAAGAGGGTATCATAGAACTTAAGGATCTGCGCTTCCGCGCATTCCACGGATGTCTGGAACAGGAGCGCATTGAGGGGGCGGATTATAACGTCTCGCTCCGCTGCACGGTGGATTTGCGGATGGCGGCCGCGACCGACGACCTTAAATATACCGTGGACTATTCGGTGCTCTATAACGTTGTTATGGATGCAATGCAGGCTCCGGTGAATCTGCTGGAGCACGTGGCGGGCAAAATCCTTAAAAACGTCCGCTATTACGCGCCGGCGGTAAAGCACGCCACCGTCACCATCTGCAAGATGCAGCCGCCGTTTGATTATCCCCCCGCTGCTCTGGATAAAGAGCATACCGCGGCCTGCGTAACACTTAGTTTTTAGGTTATGAAGCGGGCGGCGTTTGATACTCTTGGCTGCAAGCTGTCTTTTGCAGAATCATCCTCCTGGGCCCGCGCATTTGAGGCTGCCGGCTTTGAGATTGTGGATGCGGGGGAGCCGGCCGATATTTATGTCGTAAATACCTGCTCCGTTACTGAACACGCCGACAAAAAGGGGCGGAACCTGATCCGCCGCCTGCATCGCAAGGCACCGGAAGCGCGCATTATTGTGGCTGGTTGCCAGGCGCAGCTGCGTGCAGAGCAACTCGCCGCGCTGGATGGCGTCTGGGCTGTGGTGGGCTCCGATTATAAAGGGGAATTGCTCTCGATTGCTACCGCAGACAGTCTTCCCCAGAAGATATATGTCAGGCCTGTGGAGCAGAGCCGCAAGTATTTTGCCGCGCACTCTTCTGCCGGGCGCACCCGCGCCTTTTTAAAGGTGCAAGACGGCTGCGACTACCATTGCACCTATTGCACGGTTCCGCTGGCCCGTGGCGACAGCCGCAACGCGCCCATCTCCGATATTGTGGCCCAGGCAAAGGCCATCGCCGCCTCCGGTTTCAAGGAGGTGGTCCTCACCGGGGTAAATACAGGAGACTTTGGGAAGAGCACCGGTGAGTCATTTTTTGAGTTGATAAAGGCGCTGAATGCTGTGGAGGGCATTGAGCGATACCGAATATCTTCAATTGAACCTAATCTGCTCACAGATGAGATTGTTGACTGGATTGCCTCCGGGACCAAGTTCCTGCCACACTTCCATATTCCGCTGCAGTCCGGGTGCGACCGGGTGCTGGCGGCAATGCACCGCCGTTACAATACAGATTTCTTCCGCCGCAAGATAGAGTATATCCGCCGCAAGTTGGAGCACGTGTTCTTTGGTATCGACGTAATTGTGGGTTTTCCGGGTGAGACAGATGCAGATTTTGAGCAGACATATCGATTCCTGGAGGAGATAAGGCCGGCATTTATCCATATCTTCCCCTATTCGAGAAGGGCTGGGACTCCCGCGGCAGATATGCCCGGCCAGGTGCAGGAGAGCGTCAAGACACATCGGGTTGCACGTTTGGAGGAGCTGTGCAGCAGGCTGCACACAGAATTCTGCGAGGCCAATCGCGGCAGGTGGGAGCAGGTGTTGTTTGAAAGTACTGTGCGAGACGGCAAAATGTTCGGCTACAGCCGGAACTATATCAAGGTAGAACGCGACTTCGACCCCGCCATGGTGGGGGAGATAGTCGATGTCATATTGTAACTTATGGCTAATTCGGTCACATTCCTGGGTACCGGCACCTCTTCCGGGATCCCGATGCTGGGCTGCGACTGCCCGGTATGCACCTCCGCCGATGCGCGCGACAAGCGCCTGCGCTGTTCTGTCTATGTAGAATATGAAGGGCTCAGACTGTTGGTGGATGCCGGCCCCGACTTCCGCACCCAGTTGCTTAGGGAGAAGATACAGCACGTTGATGCGGTGCTGCTTACTCACCATCATAAAGATCACACCGGCGGTCTGGACGATGTCCGCAGTTTCAACTATTTTGAGCGGCGCGCTTTCCCTGTTTATTGCGAGGAGTATGTCCAGGAGTCGCTCAAGAGGGAGTACAGCTACGCTTTTGACGAGCATCCATATCCCGGTGCGCCGCAGTTTGAGCTGCACACCATCACGGAGGCTCCGTTCTCTATCGGCGGGGTGGAGATAATCCCTGTGCGGGCCCTGCATTACAAGTTGCCGGTGCTGGGGTTCCGGTTTGGCAAGTTCGGTTATCTGACCGACGCCAGCAGCATCACAGATGAGGAAATTGAAAAATTCCGTGGCGTCGAGTTTTTCGTTATAAACGCCATCCGCTATACCAGTCATATCTCACATTTCAGCGTGCCGGAAGCGTTGCAAGTGATTGAAAAAGTAGGGGCAAAGCAATCTTTCTTTACCCATCTTTCGCATCAGCTTCCACCGCACGAGGCATTTGCGGCCGCTCTTCCGGAAAATATTGCCCCGGCTTTCGATGGGTTACGTATTGACTTTTAGATAAAGATTGCATAATTTTGGAGAATCGAATTATAATTCACCAAAATATGTCATTTACATCTATCAGCATTGATTTGGGGGCAACCAGCGGCAGGGTGGTGCTCGCCCGTCTTGACAACGGCCGCCTGGAACTTGAGGAGGTGCACCGTTTTGCAAACGGTTTCTCTACCATTGCAGGCCGCACATATTGCAACCTGTATTACCTTTTTGACGAGATACGCAAGGGGCTCAAGAAAGTGGGTTCCCGCGACATAGAGGTTTCATCCATCGGAATCGACACCTGGGGTGTGGACATAGTATGCATCGGCAAGGACGGGCACATCCTCTCTCAGCCACGCGCATACCGTGACCATTATACCGACGGCATGATGGAGGAGTACTTCAAGATTGTCCCCAAGGACGAGGTTTACCGCCGCACCGGTATCCAGTTCATGAACTTCAACACCCTGTTCCAGTTGTTTACCCTCCGCCGGGAAGGCAACTCTTCTCTGGAGGCTGCGGACAAGGTGCTGTTCCTGCCTGATGCGCTGTCGTATCTGCTCACCGGCAAGATGGTTTGCGAATACACCATCCTCTCCACATCGCAGTTCCTGAACCCTTACGACAAGAAGATAGATGCGGGACTTCTGGAGGCTGCCGGTATCAGCTGCGACCTCTTCCCGGAGATTGTGATGCCCGGCCACATCGTGGGCACCCTCACGGATGATCTTGCCAAAGAGACCGGACTTGGAAAGGTCAAGGTAGTTGCGGTCGCCGGTCACGATACCGGCAGCGCAGTTGCCGCCGTCCCCGCCACCACCAGGAATTTTGCATATCTGTCGTCCGGCACTTGGTCTCTCATCGGCATTGAGGCTTATGAGCCAATTATCGGCGAGGAGTCGTTCAAGGAGAATTATACCAATGAGGGTGGGATAGACGGCACCATCCGCTTCCTCAAGAACGTTACCGGAATGTGGCTGCTGGAGCAGTGTCGCGTTAAGTGGAAAGAGCAGGGTAAAGACTACAGCTACCCCCAGATTGTGGAGATGATGGGGCAGGCAAAGCCGTTTGTCTCTTTTGTGGATCCGGACGACCCCTCTTTCGCCGCACCGGAAGATATGGAGCAGGCTATCAAGGATTACTGCCGCTCTCACGGCGAACCGGTTCCGGAAAACGATGCCGCTATGGTACGCTGCATCTTTGAGTCGCTGGCCCTGAAGTACCGCAATGTGATTGACGTGCTCAATTCCAAGTTCGTCAAAGAGCCTATCGAGGTGTTGCATATAATCGGTGGCGGCAGCAAGAATGCCCTGCTCAACCAGATTACTGCCAATGCCACCCGTCTGAAGGTGCTCGCCGGTCCGTCTGAGGCCACCACCATAGGCAACGTGATGATCCAGGCACGCGCCGCCGGCATCGTAAATACAAAAGAGGATATGCGCCGTCTTATCGGCGACAGCATCTCTACTGAGGAGTATCTACCGGAAGATGCCGCCCTCTGGAATGAAGCATACACCAGATTCAAGGAAATAATTTCAAAATAATTTAAACCAAGATGAAAGAACAACAGGTAATAAAGGCCTACGAACAGGCCAAAGAACGTTATGCTGCCATCGGTATCGACACCGACAAGGTTATGGAGCAGCTCCAGAATTTCCACCTCTCACTGCACTGCTGGCAGGCAGATGATGTCAAGGGTTTCGAAGTGCAGGCAGGCGCCCTTTCCGGAGGTATCCAGTCCACCGGCAACTATCCCGGTGCGGCCCGCAACATAGATGAGCTCCGCGCAGACGTGCTCAAGGCAAAGAGTCTGATTCCCGGTACCCACCGCCTGAATCTTCACGAGATTTATGGCGATTTCCAGGGGAAGGTGGTTGACCGCGACGAGGTGACGGTAGATTATTTCAAGAGCTGGATTGACTGGGGCAAGGCAAACGACACCAAGCTTGACTTCAACTCCACTTCGTTCTCACACCCCAAGAGCGGCAATCTTTCGCTCTCCAATCCTGACAAGGGTATCCGCGATTTCTGGATCGAGCATACCAAACGCTGCCGCGATATCGCAGACGAGATGGGTAAGGCACAGGGCGACCCCTGTATCCTCAACGTGTGGGTACACGACGGTTGCAAGGATGTATCTGTAAATCATTTCCTCTATCGCAGCCTGCTCAAGGACTCTCTGGACAAGATTTTTGCAGAGGACAAGAAACATATGAAGGACTGCATCGAGGGTAAGGTGTTCGGAATCGGTCTGGAGAGCTTCACCGTAGGTTCCCACGACTTCTACACCGCTTATGCAGCCAAGAACGGCAAGATCCCCACAATCGATACCGGTCACTACCACCCGGCTGAGATTCCCGCAGACAAAGTATCGGCACTTCTCAATTTCGTTCCTGAACTGATGCTCCACGTGAGCCGTCCGATCCGCTGGGATTCTGACCACGTGACAATTATGGACGACAACACTCTCGAACTCTTTGCAGAGATTGTACGTGCCGGTGCACTGGAGCGCGTACACTACGGCCTGGACTATTTCGACGGTGCGATGAACCGCGTCGGCGCTTACGTTACCGGCAGCCGCGCAGCCCAGAAGTGTATGCTCCGCGCTATGCTCGAACCTCGCGAGCAGATGAGCAAGTACGAGCTTGAAGACAAGCACTTTGAGGTGCTCGCCCTCTTTGAAGAGGCAAAGGCTATGCCTTGGGGTGCCGTATATGATATGTTCTGCCTTAAGAACAATGTTCCTGTAGGGCAGGAGTTCATAGACGTCATCCAGAAATACGAGGCAGAGGTAACCAGCAAAAGATAACAGGTTATGATTCTCATCGGTTTACTGATTATCGCGATAGGTGCGTTCTGCCAGGCCAGCAGTTACGTGCCCATCAACAAGATCAAGGAGTGGAGCTGGGAGAGCTACTGGATTGTCCAGGGCGTCTTTGCGTGGCTGGTGTTCCCGCTGCTGGGTGCGCTGCTCGCGGTGACGGATGGCAACTCCCTGATGTCTCTCTACACTGCCGATCCCAAGGCAACCCTGCTTACCATCTTCTTTGGTATGCTGTGGGGTGTGGGCGGCCTCACCTTCGGCCTGTCTATGCGTTATCTTGGCGTCGCTCTGGGTCAGAGCCTGGCGCTGGGCATCTGCTCTGCACTGGGCGTGATTCTCACTCCGCTTGCCACCGACTTGCTGGGTCTGAGCACCGGCGCTATGGGTACCATCACCGGAGCCGTGATTGCAGGCGTCGTGGTGATGTTCATCGGTGTGCTCATCATCGGCATTGCCGGCAGTATGAGAGCCAAGGCCAGCGCTTCTGAAAAGAAGGACGGTGCCGAGCCGCAGCGCTTCAATTTTGGCAAGGGTATCCTGGTGGCCTTGATTTCGGGTTTCATGAGCGCATGCTTCGCCATCGGCAAAGGGTGCGGGGCCAATATGTACTTCGAGGGGACCAACCCCATGTTCAAAGAGCTTCCCGCGGTGCTTCTGGTCACCATCGGCGGCTTCATAGTGAATGCGGTTTACTGCTTCAGCCAGAACTCCAAGAACAAAACCTGGGGCGACTACAAGAAGGGCAACCTCTGGGGTCACAACCTGCTGTTCTGCGCGTTGGCCGGCATCCTCTGGTACAGCCAGTTCTTCGGCCTCTCGCTGGGAAGCGCCTTCCTGAAGGATTCCCCCGCTCTGCTTGCATTCGCCTGGGCAATCCTGATGTCTCTGGACATCCTGTTCTCCAACTTCTGGGGCATCGTGCTCAAGGAGTGGAAGGGGTGCAAACCCAAGATTATATGGGTTCTGGCCATCGGCCTCGCCATCCTCATCTTCTCCATCTTCCTCCCGCAGCTTATCGGGTAGGACAGGGGCAGTGATTTCAAACAACAGGCAGGTATCAACCGGTACCTGCCTGTTGTTTGTATATACCTGAAGACACCGTGAAGCCACTGTCAATTATTCCTCGAAGTGTAGATAACGTGCAAAAACGGTTATTATTCCGTATATTGGGGCAAGTTTTAAACCAACTGGCTATGAAAAACAGTTTTCTTCGCGACGTAATTGTTCTGTCGTCGCTCTTGATTATTGCAGTTGCCTGCAATGAGGCGGATAAGGCGAGGGTGGAGGAGTTGCAGCAGGAGTTGGATGAGCTGGAGCAGAAGGAAATTCCAGGGGTGCCTGGCGCTGAGGTCGTCGTCCCTGAAGACGGGTCTTTCTTCTTTACTTTTGACAAGGAGGGCTACGGTGTTGATGCGGGTGGCAGTGTTACCATATGTTATTCCCTTCAGGAGGAGGCCGCAATAGATATTGAAGTAGTCGGCGGTGAGGGTTGGGAAGTCAGCGTCAATAGCATAGATGCAATTTCAGGGCAGATTGTCATTTCTGCACCGGACCCGGCTTCGCCTGCGGAATTCACGGTTACTGCGACTACCGACGACGGTCGTGCAACCACCGCAAAATTGCCGGTGCTGGTGCGAGACCAGTATTCCGATGCAACCCGGACCACGTTCAAGACAATGGGTTACCGCGGGTTCAAGAATCATATGGCAACGCTGGAGAATTTCCAGAAACTGGCGGATGCCGGCATAGGGATAATTACTGTAGAGACCGACGAGGGCCCTTTTATGCATCAGCTGGATCTTGCTCAGCAGGTGGGGATGAAGTGCGTCCCGGTTGTGTGGCCTGCTGCCGAAGCGTACGAACGTGACCCGGAGAATTACAAGGGACTGGACGAGATGATCAATAAGTTGAAAGACCATCCTGCAACTTTTGCGTATCATATTTATGACGAGCCTTCTTTGACCCTTTTGCCAGCTTTGAGGTTCCGCAAAGAGAGGATAGAGAGTCTTGATCCGAATCATCCGGTGTATATCAATCTCCTTGCCTATGCAAGTCAGGCGGGCCTGGGGGTCCGGTACTACCAGGACTATGTGGAGTCATATATCCGGGACTGCAAGCTCAAGTTCTTTTCGTTCGATGTCTATCCCTGCCGTCCCGAAGGCGACCCGTATTACCTCGACGGGATACAATCTTCCTGGTGGGAGTGCAATGAGATCGTGGCAGACCTTACCAAGCGCTACGGCATTCCCTGGTGGGGTTTTGCTGCAAGTTGCTGGATAGACCGCGAGCAGCATCTCTTAGCCAAGCCCACGGTAGAGAATCTCCGCCTGCAGGTTTATTGCAACCTCTCATACGGTGCACAGGTGATTCAGTATTTCGTAATCCTCCAGTATGGCGGTACCAGTTTTGCCCCGATTATGGTGGATGGCACCTGGAACGAAGAGGCATACGGCATTCTCAAGGATTTCAATACTGAACTTCACCGCCGAGGTTGGGTGTTTGACGGTTCCAGTATGGAAAAGGTAAGGCATACCAATACTGCGCCTGCCTGGACTACCCGGTTCTCGAATGACGACCTGCCTGTCGAAATAGGCGGCCTTTCTACAGACCAGGAGGCTCTTGTCGGATTCATAGATAATCTCGGCAACAAATACATCACTGTCGTCAATAAGTCGCTCAAGGA
>JAFSUF010000053.1 GCA_017445425.1 Bacteroidales bacterium
AACGGATGAATCTATTACCACTTTTAGACACGGGAGCTAGTTCGGAGGATAGTTCATTCTGACCGACTCGCCTCACTTCAAAAACAAATATAAAAAGAACACCGTAATCCCATATTGGAATCACGGTGCAAATCTAAAAGAGGCTTACGTAAAAAAGAAGGAAGTAAATAGTATTTGAATAGAGCTTTAGTCAAATTAGACCACTTTGTTCTGGGGTTTTGAGTTTGAACAGCATGGTTAGTGCCGTGTATAAAATGAATAACTCTCATCTACATATCCTCTATAGACAGCCCTTTTATCGAAAGGGAATACTCTCCAAAGTCTTTTGGCGGCAACATTTCTACCTTCTCCTGCAACTCCGTCAGGCTAATCTTGCGAGGATTGCGCTTGATTTCAGCAGCAAATCCAGTCTTGTCGAATTCGTTGAGGGCAATCATGTCAATCTCGTTCTCGCCTTTACGATCCCACCAGTTGCCCACCAAGGTGTACTGTCCTGTCTCCATCGCCTGTGCTTGGAAATATTGTTCCAACGTACGACCGGTAAACTGATCATAATGCTGCCCCATATTCTGTCGCAAAAGTGCTAGCTGTTCGCGTTCAACGAGCGACTGGTATGGCCATACGAAGCGGAACCAGAAACGCAGGAATTGGTCTGAAACCTCGTAGGAGGTCACCTTGCTGGAGGGTTTGGCCAGCAGCGGTTTCAGTCGGTTCACCATCAGGAAGTTCTTCTCCAAATTCTGCAGATAGACCCCCATGTCCTTCTGCATGGCACCATCGATATCCGAACGGGTAGTCAACCCACTGGCGATCAACTGCAGGATGGAGAAATAGGTGGCGCTCTCGTCGCTGAACTCCTGGTTCATGATGTCGCGGCCCTCAGAAAGGAAGTAGGAATCCTGGCGGCACACGTAGTTGAGCATCTTCTCCTTCGTGTGGCAGCCTGCATCCATCAGCAGTTCAACATATTTTGCAACGCCGCCGGTAATCATGTAGAGGCATAGAAGATCCTCGTTATTGTAGTTGGGGCAGTGGTCGCGGAAAATCTGCTTCAGGACGTTGATAGAAAACGGCCTCAATGTCATTTTTGAGGTGGGGCGTCCATAAAGCGGCTCATTCTCGTTCTCGAAGATGCGCTTCATCAGGGACTGGATACTGCCCGAGGTGATGAGGTATAGGTGCGACTCGCGATGGTAGCGGTCCCACAAGTCCTGTATCTCGCTGAAGATGGCGGGATTCACCTTGTATAGCGTCTGGAACTCGTCGAAGATGATGATGAAATGGCGGTTCAGCGACTCCTTCATGATCACCTCGAACAGGTCGCGGAAGTGACTTACCGTACCGTAAATATGGATGCCCAGCTGTTCCTCCAGTGTCTTCTGGAACTTCTGGCATAGCACCGCCTCGCTATCCTTTGAAACAAAGAGGTAGGCGTAATCATAATCCTTCAATGCCGTCGTTATTAGTGTGGTTTTCCCTACACGCTTGCGTCCCATCAACACTGAAAATACGGCACTTTGTCTTGACTGCAACTCGTTTTCTCTCAGAACATTGATCTCACTCTCTCTGTCGTAGAACCTCATAATGTTAATTGCAATTAATATAAATGTGTATTTATATTTCTAATGTCAAAAGTACGCATTTATTTCCATCATACAAAGGAAAAATGAAAACTTTTAGATGATTGTCAGCACAGAGATAGATTTCGCTTGCAGGCAGACTCTTTATGGGCGATAAAGCAATTGACATTAAGCAATAGATAATTGTAGGATCACCCATTTGCCGTCCTTGTCGTCGCCTTTCCTCTTATCTTGTTTTCCTTGCGAAGACGGGCAGCGATCGTGAAGGCATAAGGGATTATGGCCTTTCCTGCGTAGGGTACGAAAAGGTATACCGGCCGCTGCCGACTGTGGCGGCCGGTTTGTTTTGGCCGGGAAGGTATATCTCTGCGGTCATATTTGGGGGGATGATGACCTCCAAAAAGTCATATAGTTACTATATATCTTCCGGGAGTATCGTAAACGTGTATGTGGGGTGAAAACCTCCGTCCGGATCATCATACGACAAAAAAGTATGATTAGAAAGATTAAAAACACTCCGTTTATCTATTTCCTTCTCTAAGAAAGACCACTGTGCTGACAGTCTCTCGTTACCAGATTCATCAAAAGAGAAAACCTTAACCCACGCGTCCTCATTACCTACAAACTCCGTTATCGATAAATCATAAATGTATCCTTCCTGCCGACTGGTACGTGCAATCTCTACTGTCTCTCCAGTTTGCAATAACATCCGCTTGGAATCATTCGTTAACGCGGATTCAATCGATGATTCAACAATCAGTTTTTCATTCGTATCGTTGCAAATAAACAATTGACCAACGGTATATGGTTTACCGCAATATGCGAGCAAGAATGAAACCGCACATAACAATATAATCTTAAAATGCCGCATTGATTAAACTTGCTTTAGTTGGATATGTTTCTATTAGCTTAGTTTTTAAATTGTCAATAGATTTCACTTCCTTGGTTAAACAATCATATTAAACGCTGACATTATAACCCCGTTAAGTTGATGGCGTTGCAAAGGTATCAAAATGATTGGATTATCGGTGTTGCAACAACACGTAGCTGTACCGGCCGCTGCCCACCGTAGCGGTCGGTTTGTTTTGGCCGGGGAGGTATATCTCTGCGGTCATATTGGCGGGGATTGTGACCTCCAAAAAGTCATATATTTACTATATATCTTCCGGGAGGATGGTAAAAGTAAATCTAGGGAAATAACCACCGTCCAGTAAGTACCCTACATCTTGGGTCAAGCTTTTTTCACTAAATAGTTCATGACCATCATTATCCCGGTCTGAGTAATACCATTTATGGGCAAGTAACTTGTCGCCTTTGTCAGAAATGGTGTATATACTTACATAAGCATCCTCGTTATGAATATAATCAGTTAGAGGTATATATTCCAACACTTCATTTGGATATCGCCTTGATTGTGCTATGTATTTTTCAGCACCATTTTTAAGTACAAAGTATGATATTTGTGATGTTGTTGCAGATTCGATAGATGATTCAACAAAAACATCCTGACCAGACTCATTTCTTATCCAAAGCTCTCCTACAGAATAGGGTTTTCCGCACCCAAAACATAGCAGGGAAACAAAACCTACCAAAAGTAAACTAAAATGCCGCATTGATTTGTTTTGATTTTGTCGTATATCTTTCTAAAAGTTTTGCCTTTAGGCTACTTACAGATTTTACATCCACAGTTAAACAATCATAAATTTGTTTTCGAGTTAAAACACCTGTATCCAGAAGTTGTTTAATGGAAGCCACACTATTGGTAAACCAAATAGATGATTTCCATGTTTGTCTTGAAGAATAATACTGGTTTGCAAAGGCCCATGACTCTCCTAATTCACATATACCTTTTCCAATAGATGATGATGTACCATCTCCGTAACCATTATTCAAGACTATGTAATTAATATAGGGTGCCCATACCACCTCACCGACTTTCGCGAAATGACTTGCGTGGAACAACTCGTGCCATACCTCGAAATAATGCTGTGAGTAATGGGAAGATGGGAAAATTGCCATACCAATTGTTATGTCTGGCATTGCTGAATTAATAAGGAGCGCAGCAGTACTCAGTATAGTGGCTGCAGGCGCGACAGCCCCTTGTGCAAGAAAAGATACAAGCAAACCCGAAATTCCTGGAATATTGATACCAAGCAGATGGTGAAGCATTGGAGCGCTAGATGAATATGCATCTGGCCAGCACCATATTTTAAGATTTGAAGGAGGGGGCAGAAGGCCTTCATTGATGCACATTTCATAGAAGTCATAAGCTGCATTATTAATGACAGCCCATTTCCACCCGGTTTCTGAAGTAGTTACCGTTTTGTCATATCCTTTGTTATTTTGATACCCAAGATTGTGGTTTGCAGCAGCTATAAAGGCGAAATTACCCCAAATAGTAAATCCTTTTGCACTATCATACACGATTGCGTAATGTGGATTACAAATATATCGATTACCTATAGCATAGTTTCCGTCTGCATCAGTAAAGCAACTGCTAATATTCACCAGATAATGGCATCTGATTTTGGCGCCCCTTAGACTTTCTGTGGTTCGTTTACTGTCATTATAGACAAGGATTGTACCGCTTGGTTTTGTGCCGAACCCCAATGCCTTAGTTTGTGCCACGGGTTGATATTTTTCTGGAAGACCTGCTCGGCTTATTGCAGCAAACTCCAATTCAAACAAATCATTATTGGTAATTGATTTTGTCGTTTCTCCGTCTTCCTCGGGAATATAGCATTGTTCCAGTACCTCGTAATTCATATCTGGGAATTCGAAATCTGGTCTTACACATGTATACTGCCATGTTATTTGATCATCTGGAATACTCGGGTCATGGTAATAATTACCTTCTACCTCAATTTCAAAATCAAGGGGATAATCGAACAACTCTAAGTCCATGTTTTGCAAGGTGGCAACGTCCGTGGAGTCTTTTGGTAGAAACCTGACATATAACCAGTTGGGCTCCAACCGTTCATCTTTATAGGTATCAATAGTTTTTGTTCGTATGAGAGAGTCATATGCAGCTTGCATATTGGCTATCGAGTAGGGATTGTTTAGTTTCTTGCCCAAAACTATGACATCACCGTAAACTTGTTCTGCGTTCTCAATCTGTATAGTAGAAGATATTGGACTTGCAGACTCTTTGTTGCAGGATAGTAGTATAAATAGCATAGTGATGGTTACAAATACTGTTGAAATAGTACTTTTCATATCAAAACATGGGTTAAGTGGTAAAGGTTGTTTGTTAAGTGATTTACCTGCAACCCTTGTTGTGAGTATTACGAGTGCAGGCAAATGTAATTATTCAGTTATTGAGTATCAACACCTATTGACGTTGTTGATCAGGTTTTTCTTGATGTTGTGTCCGTGTTTCGTTATAATCATCATCAGTGTTGATGCCAAAATAATACATCATAACCAACCAATCCAGATCTTCAATGTCGGTTAAATCAATACCAAATTGCCTCCCATAATATGAGGCAGATTGTGCATAATTAAAAACTAACTCTACCGTTGTTGTGCGAGGTGTCCCGCCGCGAGTTCCTGAATCTTGCGAACTCTTTTTAGGGTTAGCCGCAAGTAAAGAAAAGGTAGAAAACGAGAATAGGATAACAACAAATAATACAGTTCGAAAGTGCTTCATAGTGCGAATCGTTTTTTGAACGAAATTCCGCACTTAAAACCTCATCTCATAGAAATAATCCTCACCGATAGAGATTGAAATCAGCTGGTTATCAGGGGTGTATTTATTTAAAAACTAATGTGACTAAAAAAAACCTCACCCTTCCAATTCGCGATACTTATCGGTTAGCCAAGTTGCCAATTTTTGTGATGAGATTGGCAATTTATTGCGTATTTCACTACTGATATTGTAATAACCGGCACGATTGATTACATCACCTATCTCGGACGTTCTGTACCCAAGTACGTGCATGCAGCAAAAACCCATTTCGGCCGGAGTTAAGCCGTAGGTCATTAGCATTGAAATAAACGCAGGTTGATAAATTGCAAAAATAAAACCTACGGTCTCGATTAAAGTCTTCCTGTCAGCTGTTAGCGTTTCCAATCTTGACGCAACGTTCTTCAAAGAGTCAGGCCTGTTTTCCGTGAGGAAAGCACTAATGGACCGCAACCTATTGCCAAGGATTTCTTTGGCCGCATTATTGACATCATTATTTTTAGATAGTAATTCTTGAAGACTATTATGTTCTTCTTGCAATTCCGCGAACATTTCCAAAAGCTTCGTACGTTCCTTTCTTATTTTCATAGTTCTAGCTATGATAAACCATCCAAGTATGAATAATAGAACGGCTGTAACAGCAAAGCTTTGATTGGTACGAATACGTCGTATTTGATTGGCATACCTCTCTTCAATAAATCGAGTATCTTGCCGAAATAAAATCAAATCCAATGAGTCAGATAAGTCTACATATTTCCGATACGCGTTAAGAGCCTGAGCTGATTGCCCAAGACTGTCTAAAACATCGCTCAAAACGACATAGTTAAGGGCCGAGAATTTTTCAGCGGGAATATGGTTCAACGCCTCTAGGGCTTTTTCTGGATAACCTGCATGGACATATATTCGTGCTATCCTATTCCAAGGCAGTTGTATGGAATAATCTTGATAAACAGCCAGTACAGAATCAAGATGCATAACCAATTGATCGGCAGGAATAGTATCTGACATCAACTCCGCCCATAACGCTTGATAATCAAGTTTGTCCTCAACAGATACGTCACCATAGTATAAAGCAAGACTATCCAATAAATGATCAGCGAAGGGATCATCCCATTTGTAGTAATTATATTCTACAATGTTCAGAATCGCTTGAAATATACCCGAGGTGTCATTTGCAAGCCTGGCTTCACATAACGCTTTCTCAGATTCCTCGATAGCTTTTGAATAATCATACGAATCTGCATAAAGGGAACTCTTTCTGAAATGCAGTGCACTTAAATAATTATGTGGTATCGAGTTTGCATGAATATTCTCAGCCTTTACGTATGCATCCATTGCTGCGTCTCTGCTTCCAGCGTTCTGATTGATTTGACCAAGGTAATAGAATGACTGGAACTTTCTGAATTGATCTGAAGAATGACTGTAGTATCTAACTGCATCCTTAATCAAAGAGTCCGATGCTACTGTTATACCACATCTGTCCTGCGCTTGTGTGTAGAGTAGTGCGTAACGGGCATTGTCTTTTATGGTAATAATATCTTTTTTGGGGATTGCATGCAATGCTGCCAAAGCGCTATCCGGAGTGGATCGCGGAATTGCTTCCACATCATCCAAAATAGCTCGTGTGTGATAGTTGCAGTAACAAGAAATCATACACAACGAAATAACGAGGAGGGCCATCAAACGAAGTGCTGATGACAAACATGGACGTAGATATGTTGAACATACTGTCATTGACAACATTTTGCACGAATTGTTACCTAAAGAAAGTGATAATATGCGACAAAAGTAACTAATACTTGAACATATGCCGGCCGCTGCCCACTGTAGCGGCCGGTTCGTTTCGTCCGGGAAGGTATATCTCTGCGGTCATGTTGGCAGGGATTGTGACCTCCATGCGGCCTTTGCGTATTGATACCGAGATGCTGCCGCGGATGGTCGGCACAGTGATTTCTGCCCATTCAAGGTTGCCGGGCTGCGGCCGGATGGCTACCCGGGATAAGCCGGGCTCCAGCGGTGTGATTCCCATCAGGCAGAACGGAATGGCGTTGCCGGGGGCGGCGCCTGCGATGTGGTTCCAGTCCTGGTTGGGTTTGAAACTGTCGTCCCAGGCCTCCAGGGTGATAGTTGTTCCAATGCGGATGCCGTTGTACCAGCTGCGTATGTCACCTCGGGTCATCATCCTCAGAGCTGCATCGCCCCGGCCGGCTGCGTATAGTGCCTGAAGCAGGTTGTGGGCGCCGAATATGCTGCAGCGAAGCCCGCGCGACTCCACGAAGTCGGCTACAGCCGTTTCGTTCTCCGGTGTGGTCAACCCGCACAGGATAGCCATCATGTTGGTGTGAAGACTGGAATGGTCCGTGTCGATGCCGTCTTTATATATGCCCGTGGCGGGGTTGAAGAAAGCTTTCTGGAATGCCTCGTGGGTGGCTGCCGCCTCGGCACGGAAGTGTTCTGCATCGGCGGCATAGGTGCAGGCGAGGGGGACATCGCCATTCCCGTACTCTTTCGTGAGCACCTGTGCTATACTGGCCAGCCGCTGCAGGGTGCGGTAATAGAGCGCATTCACAACTGCGTTGAAGTCGGTATAAACAAAGCCGTCGTCCTCACCTCCCTGCCCGTCCTGCAGGCCAAGAATACCGGTATGTGGCCAGTCCACAATGTCCTTGATCTCTCCGCTGTGGTTGATGCTGGCCAAAAACCCTGAGTCTTGCCCCTGGGTTGTACTGATCAGGCCGTTCTCCTTGCGAAGCGCATCCAGCCCGTGTGCCTTGAGAATCTGGTAGTTGGCTCTGAGTGCCCGGCTGTCGCCGGTCCAGAGATAGTCGTTCCAGGCGATTTCCACTGCATAGAGAATCCACTCGGTGGGCCAGGTGGGCTTTTCAAGCAGCCACTCCAGGGTGCGGCGGTCAATAGAGTACTCTGCATCGCTGCCGTAATGGCACAGCTGCGCTATGAGTGCGTCATATTCGTAAGGGATCCGCTCTCGGTTGCCATCGACCCAAATCCCGGTAAATGAACAAGGTTTGAGGCTGTAGTGACAAAGGTCCCATATAGCGTTCAAAGTGTCGTTGCTGCAGCGGAAAGATGCCGCGTTCTCATTGAAAGGGTAGTGGTAGCTGATCCGCCCTACCTTGACAGGGGTGACGTTGCCGCAGATTTCGCAATAGCGGAATGGCGATACGACCCCGGCATATTCGGGCATCGGCACAGCCATCGGCCCGGTATTGCGTCCGTCTCGGTTGGGTTCAACCAGGTAGGTATGGGTACCCGCCTTTACCCTCAGGCCAATCTCGTCATACAGCACCGAACTTATCCTCGGGGTATGCTCAATCTTGCCATCCTTCAGCCGCTCGCCGATTATGACCATAATGCTGTCGTCAGCGGCAGCCGTGAGCGTGAGTTCAAGTTTGCCGAACGCCGCCTTTTCAAAGTCATAAACTCCGTTTGCAGCGGATGCGGCCGTTTGGCGCTCAGCTATCAGCGGGTATGAAAGGGTGGCATATTCACAAAGTGTCTTATCCGTTTTGAAACGTTTAAAAGCGCTTTTAGATGTTTCTGAACGTTTACCGGACGCCGTCGCCAATTTCAACTCTACCGACCATTCATATTGGGTGTCCGGTTGCAGTGAAGGGCCCTTGTATGGTACAGCCACACTCCGGGGACTCTCCACCCATCCGCTCTCCCAAGCAGTTTTATAACCCTCTCCAACGGGCTCGGCAGGTGACTCAGGAGGCAATAGCTTATGGACAGTTATCCTATATGCCATTTGAACCGTACTGTCCCCGACAGATGGCACGATCCAGGAGAATTCGGGGTGTTCCGACTTTATCAGCGCATAGCGCCCTTCCCCGAAATCAGTATCGGTGAATTCCATCAGATCCGTCCGCAGGGCATATGGAACTGACCGGGAAGGTGTTGAAGAGTCTGTTGCCGTCACTCCCGAGGAAACGCCGCCTGTCAGATGCCGCGAACCGCAGGAACCCGTCAAGATGCAGCACATCAGTACAACCAGCAACGGTTTAAAGATATATCTCATAATCAAACAGTTTCGTTCAACAGTATCAATTTGCAGATGGCATCCACGCACTCTTTTTCGCTCATCAGGCAGCAGGCTGCGATGCAGGGTATGTCGTAGCTATATCCCGGCTCAAAGGGGAGCCGGTTTGCGGCAAAGTACTCCAGAATCCTCTGTTGCGGTTTGCCGATGGCCATATTCACCGGCCCGGAGGAGAATTTCATCTCCAGATACCTCCTTTCCACCCTGCTGGCCACCTTGTTCTCGTCCGCCTTGCGGATATACACAGTGGGCCGGCCGCTCTCGTCCGGTGCAGTGTGTGGGGCGCGCGGGCTCGGCGCTATGTTTATCTCCAACACCCGCCGTGCGCCGTATTCCCAGATGCGTGGCTGGTAATCGACCTCAGGCTTGCAGAAGACCTGTGCCGCCGCCTCTATCATGTGGATATCCTCTTCGTTTTTGATTCCCACTACCTTGCCGTTGTCCTTTACCCCAATCAGCAGCCGCCCGCCGTCGGTATTGGCAAACGCCGCCACTGAGCGTGCAATCTTGCGCGCATCGGACAGGAAAAACTTGAAATCCTGATGCAGGTGTTCTCCCTCCGCAATCATTTTATCGAGAGGATGCATGACGCTAAGGTACTAAATAAACCGTAAATTGTTAATTTTGGCACAGTTTTGCATTTCACCTTAAACAGAACTGTTTATGAGGAGAACAATGATTATTTGCAATATATTTATGATGGCAGCGGTACTGCTCTCCGCCTGCGGCCTGGAAGAGGGTGGCGGCAACGGAAAAACGCCGAATGAGCGTGAAGACATCGTGCTGACCAAGGTTCAGCAACAGATCGGCTACAACGCCAACACGTTTACCTTTGACTTTCTCAAGGCTGTCTGCGCCAAAGAGAATGTCGGCAAGAATATCTTCGTTTCGCCATTCAGCATACAGATGGCGCTCTCCATGACGGCAGCAGGCGCCGAGGGCGAAACTCAGGGCGAGATGTACGATGCGCTGGGTTTCAATGACTTCTCTTCAGAGGATGTCAGCGAGTTCTATCATACTTTGATTCCGGCACTCCAGGCGGTAGATAACACAACCACCTTTGAGATAGCCAACTCTTTCTGGGCAAAGAACCGCATCAAGATCAAGGATGCATACATTGCCGACATCAAAGACAGCTTTTATGCCGAGGTGGGTACCCTTCCGGAAAACCCCAGCCAGGCTGCCGGCGTGATAAACGGCTGGTGCAGCGACGCCACGCACGGCATGATTAGCAAAATCGTGGACGAAATACCCCAGAGCACAATCGTGAGCCTGCTTAACGCGGTTTACTTCAAGGGCATCTGGGAGGATCCGTTTGACAAGAATCACAATACGGATGAGAAATTCACCAACTGGGACGGCACCTTAGTCAAGAAGACCTTCATGAACCGGACCTTCGACCGTGCACGGGTTTACAGCGACGAATATGCAGAGGCGATGAGCCTGCCCTACGGAAACGGCGCATTTGCAATGACAATCGTAGTGCCCCGCAACGGCGTTTCCCTGAATCAGATTCTCTCCGGCCTTGACGCCTCGACATGGAAGGAATACCGCGACGGAGGCCGCTATTATATGACATACTTCTCTATGCCAAAATTCGAAGAGGAGTATGCCGCAGACAAGCTTTGCATTGATATTCTCAAAGATATGGGCATGCAGAAGGCCTTCGGCGGGTCAGCAGATTTCTCCGCAATGAGCGATACCCCGCTCTGTATAGATGAAATCCGCCATAAAGCCAAGATCAAAGTCGATGAGGAAGGCACAGAAGCCGCTGCCGTGACTTACATAGGCATGCGCGTCACCTCAGTCGGCCCCGGCGGCGAAACTTTTTACTTCAAGGCAGACCGCCCGTTCCTCTACTTCATCAGCGAATGCAGCACCGGCGAAATCCTCTTCTGCGGCGTAAAACAGTCATTCTGACGGTTACTCCGTGGTGAAAGGCACCAGGGGCATACGGTAGCTGTTCCATAGCCGGGCGATGGAGAAGTCGTGCCAGAGGTAGCGTACTTTTTTGATGTCGGCGACCTCGGGTGAACCTACCACGAGATAGTTGCCCTGGCAGTCGGATATGGTTGCGGGGTGCCAGGTGCCGTCTTCTCCGGCCACCTCAAACCCGTCCACACCTTTGAACTCCCAGCCTTTGTCGCCGTGGATGCCGTATTCACAGTTGCGGAATACGACCTTGGCTGTTGCTCCTTCGGGAATAATCTTGTCAAGTTCAGGGCTGGCGCTGCCGTAGCCCTTGAATCCGTACCAGTTCTCAAGGGCGAGGTTTGCCAGGCGCTCTCCCACGGGCTTTTTCTGGCGGGGATGGATGATGCCCTTTTCGAATTCGTACACCAGATCCATAGTACATATCATAGCGGAGTTGGGTACCAGGTAAGCCGCCTGCCTCTGGCGTTCTCGCAGCAGCGGGGCCAGTCCGGAGTCGCCGCTTGCGGCATAGGGGTGGGGTGCAATCTGCACATAGTAGAAAGGAATGTCGCCGCGGCCAAACAGCTGGCGCCACTGGGTCACCATAGCCGCCTGGTATTTGCCATAATCCTGCTCGAACACCTTACCCACGTTTGAGCAGCCCTGATACCAGATAAAGCCGTTCACGGTATAATGGCGCAGAGGGTAAAGCATCGCGTTGTACAGTACAGTGGCGCGGTTTCCGGCCCAGCCGCCTTCGCGGGGGGCTATGCTGGCAGCTATGCTCTCATCGGTCTCGCCGACACTCTTCAGCGCGTCGCGGCTCATCCAGCACTCTATCATGGTGCCGCCCCAGCAGGTAACAATCAGGCCTACTGGGATATTAAGCTCCCGTGAGAGGCGTTTGCCAAAGAAGTATGCCGTAGCGCTGAATCCGGGGGTGAATTCGCTGCCGGCGCACCGCCAGGTTCCGTTGCAGTCGTTTTTGAGTTCAGTGGACTCGCTGCGCTCAAGGTAAATCATCCTTACAAAGGGGTAGTGGTTGCTCTCGCGTATCTCTTCCGCGCCATTTTCTATCGGCTGGAAAGTCCATCCCGCCATAGGCATCTCCATGTTGGACTGGCCGCTGCAGAGCCATACCTCTCCGATGAGGACATTCTCAAGGGAAATCTTGTCTTTCCCGCTGGAAATTGACACGGTGTATGGGGTGAAAGATGCGGCAGGGGTAGATACGGCCACCTTCCAGAAACCGTCATCGCCCGCAGTGGCGGTATATTTTGTCTTGCTCCAGCCCACAGATACCTTAACCCGGGACCCGGCATCGGCCCAGCCCCAGATGTTGGCGTTTGTGTTCTGCTGTAAAACCATATCGCTGCCCATAAAGTGCGGCAGCTTCAAACCCTCCGCCCGGAGTGCAAAAGCTACCAGCAGGCAGGAAAAAATGAGAATAATCCGTTTCATGTTTCAAAGGTAACCATATTATTCCTAAATTGCATCCCGTTATTCATTGCAAATCTGTAAACCGACGGTAATATGAAAAGACTCATCATTGCGGCAATCGCCCTCGCGGCGCTCGTATCCTGCGCGCCAAAACAAAACAATGCTCCCCTGCGGCTCAACTGCCTTGTAAGCGTAAGTATGGATAACAGAGACCGGTACATAGAGCTTTGCATGCAGCACGTGGCAGCTTCCCTCGAAGACGAAGGCAATATCGCTTTCGACCTGATGGAGAGCGCCACCGACTCCACAAAGTTCCTGATTTTTGAGACCTGGGAGAGCCAGGATGCGCTGGACAAGCACTCTGCAAGCCAGCATTTTGCAGACATTGTGCCTCAGACCGGCGCCCTTGCAACCACCGTTTTGCAACAGATGCAGGCCGGTGTAGAGCCCGAAGGCGATTTTGTGCTCCGTCTCAACTGCCCCACGACCGTGACAGAAGAGACCCGCGAGGCGGTGATAGAGTTGTGCAAAGAACTGGTGGCAAGTTCTCTCCAGGACGAGGGCAACATTGCATACGACCTGTTTATCAGTTGCAGCGACCCTTGCAAGATGCTCATCTTCGAGACCTGGAAAGACCAGGCGTCACTCGATAAGCATTCTGCTGCAGAGCATTTTACCCGTCTTGTGCCTCAGATCCAGGAACTTGGCACCCTCGAGGTGGAGAGTTTCAAGCTGCCTGTATCTGAATAGGTCCGGCGATGTCCTTTTCAAGAAATCTGTTTGCTGCACTGCTGTTGCTGGGCGCCACATCCCTGGCCGCCCAGCCAGTGGCAGTTGATATGGGACTCAGCATCAAATGGGCCTCGTGCAACCTGGGCGCTACAGCGCCCGAAGGGTACGGCGATTACTACGCGTGGGCGGAAACTTCCACCAAGGAGCAGTATAGTTGGGATAACTACTCGTTCTGCGGAGAAGGCCCTTACGGTATGACAAAATACAATGCGGGCTTTAAGCTGAATTATCTCTCCGAGGCTGAAGATGATGCCGTAGCCGTAAGGCTCGGTGACGGCTGGCGGATGCCCACTTTTGTGGAGGCCAACGAACTGGTGCACGAGTGCGACTGGGTCTGGACGGAGTGTAACGGTGTCACGGGGTACAGGATAACCAGCCGGACTAACGGCAACAGCATCTTTCTGCCGGCAGCTGGTTATATGGAGGGTACGGAACTATGCTTTACCGGCACGACGGGCCGCTACTGGACCGCCACCCGGCATCCATACCATCCAAAATGCGCGATGAACCTCTTTTTCAGCCCGGAATACTACTACGCTTATTTCTACGGGCGCTTCCGTGGCTATCCCATACGACCTGTGAGGTTGTAGAACAGTCCTCCGGGTAGAAATAGCCGGAGTTTGAAAGGGTCGGAGCGGTTTGAGTGAGACCGCCGGTGCAAGCGCCTTTAGGCGTGCTATTTCGTAGCGCCCAAAAATGCCGTTAAAAGCGAGAGATGTTTGAGCGAAGCGAGTCCTCGAGCTTAGGCATTTTTGTAGCGGAGAAAAAGCGGGTGAACGGAATAGCGAAGCACCCTTTGCAAGCGAAAGGTTTCTGCCTGGAGGGCGTGGCACCTCCGCCGTTGATTATCAGAGCATTAAACAATGTCCCTTGCGTAAATTTACGCAAGGGACATGTTGTAAAATGCTGACAGTCAGGGTTTAAAGTGCCACGAGGCGGACAGGCTGGCCCGTCAGAAGACTACTTCCCGAAGTTTACGGAAGCCCAGGGGAGGGCGTAGTGGAGCACCATGGGCCAGTAGTACCAGTTATGGTCTCCGTCGCGGACGCGGAATTCGTGGGGAATCCCCTTCTCCTGCATCTTATAGTGAATGTTTACCGACAGCGGCAGCAGCCAGTCGTCGTCGCCTATATCAAAGGTCCATTTCACCGTCTTGAGGGCAGCAACCGTGGCCTCGTCGGCTTTGTCCACAAAGTCGATGGCGGAATGCTCGTGTACCGAGCGGCATACCACAGCCAGCTGGTCACCTTCACCCTCGCCGCCGACTTGGCCATTCTCATCGAGCCAGGGGCTCATGGCATAGCAGCTGGAGAACATGTCGGGGTGGTGCTGGCAATAGACAGTGCTGCCGCCGCCGCCCATGGAAAGGCCCATTATTGCGCGGTGCTTCTTGTCGCCTATGCAGCGGTATTTAGCCTCCATCTGCGGCATCAGTTCCTGAAAAAAGAAATCCTCATAATTGCGTCCGGGGGTGTTGAAATAGCCGTTGAGGACCTCCCGGGTATTGGGATGGCCGGCGCAAGGCATGACAATCACCATTTCGGAGGCCTCCCCTGAGGCAATCAGGCGGTCGGCAATGGTCTTCATGTTGCCCATACCGGTCCAGTCGTCCTGGCAGCCGCTCAAGCCATGCAGAAGATAAACCACAGGATACTCAATCCCGGAGTCGTCGAAGCCTTCGGGTAAATAAACATTGCATTTGACTTCACAGCCAAGGATCTTGCTGTCTATGCTGTCGGTAACCACTTTACCGGCAAAAAGTTGTGCGGAGAGGAGCGCGCACGAGAAAAGAAGTATTATCCGTTTCATTTTTTAAGATTTTCGGGTACAGGATGCATGGCACCCGGGAGGGTGCATACGAATGTCGATACTGCCACGGCCGTTTCGTGGGCGGCGGCCACGCTCTTGCCGGAGAGCAGCGAGCCGATAAAGGCGCCGGTGAAGCTGTCGCCCGCGCCGACCGTGTCGGCAACCTTCACGTCGGGCGCCTTCAGGTAAGAGATGCCGTCTTTGTAATAGATGTAGCTGCCGTTGGCACCCATTGTGAGGATTATCATCTCCATATTGAACTTGCGCATCAGATATTCGCAGCGCGACTCGTTGTCCAGGCCGGGGATCGAGAACAGGTGCGACACGGTCACCATCTCCTCGTCGTTAATCTTGAGGATGTCGCAACGCCGGAATGAATCTTCAAGTATCTCTTTGGAGTAAAACTGCTGGCGGAGGTTGATGTCGAACACCTTTAGGCAGTTTCTCGGTACAGCATCCAGGAACCGTCGGATAGTGTTGCGGCTGACCTCGCTGCGCTGGGCAAGCGACCCGAAGCATACGGCACGGCAGCTGGCCGCTATCTTTGCCAGAGCGTCGCTGAAGGGGATATTGTCCCAGGCAACGCCCCGTACAATCTCGTAGCTGGGAGAGCCGTTAACAACTGTGACATCCACCACGCCGGTGGGATAATCCACCACCTCCATGTGGTTGGCCTGTCCGGCCTCCTTGAGCTCCGCAAGCAGGCGCACCGCCAGGTCATCCTTGCCTATGGCGCTGACGGCCAGCCCTTTCTGGCCAAACTGACTGGCGTAGTAAGCAAAGTTTGCAGGGGCTCCGCCGAGCTTTGCCTCAACGCTGCCATCATCTTTCCTGAATCTGTCGAACAAAGCCTCACCGAGGCCTACAACATATTTTCCCATAATTATTTGCGGATTTTAGTGACATAGAACAAAAGATAGAGCACGCCGACCGTCATCACGGCTATTGCACCGGCCTGGCCCACAGCGTCAGAAGCGACTCCCATCAGCAGCGGGAAGATGGTGCCGCCGAAGAGACCCATAATCATCAGGCCGGAAACCTCGTTCTGCTTCTCGGGAACGGACAGAAGCGCCTGTGAGAAGATGATGGGGAATACGTTGGAGTTGCCCAGTCCTGCAAGGGCGATGGCCACATACAGAATCTCCTTGCTCTGCCCGAAGAACATACCTATCATAGCGAGCAAAAGGAGCAATGCGCTGATAAAGAAGAACTTGCGATTGCTGAAGCGGGAGAGGATAAACGAGCCGGACAGGCAGCCTATGGTGCGGAAGATGAAATAGAGACTGGTGGCAAAGCTGGCTTTGTCCAGGCTCATTCCGGCACGTTCGATGAGCAGTTTGGGCGCGGTCGCATTGGTGCCCACGTCGATTCCTACGTGGCATATTATACCGAGGAAAGAGAGCAGCACGAAAGGTATGCCGAGTAGTTTGAAGCAGGCGGCAAAACCAGATGCCTTGTCGGTTACCTGCTCCCGCTCGATTGGCGTGCCGGCCAGCAGAACCGTGGCCAGGATGCCGATTATGCCGTAGATGGGGAACAGAATCCTCCAGCCGAGTCCAAACGATGGGATGGCGGCAGAGAAGCCCCACGCTGCAATAAGCGGCGCCATGAACGATGCAATGGCTTTCACAAACTGCCCGAAGGTCATGGTGCTGGCCAGTTTCTCCCCTTGTACCAGATTGGATATAAGTGGATTGAGCGATGTCTGCATAATTGCGTTTCCTATGCCCAGCAGGGAGAAGGCCGCGAGCATTAAGCCGTAGCCGCTGCCAAAGAACGGGAGCACCAGCGACAACACGGTAATCACCAGCGAGAGCAGCACTGTGTTCTTACGGCCGATGCGGTTCATAAGCATACTTGACGGCAACGAGAAAATCAGGAACCAGAAGAATACCAGCGACGGGAGGATGTTGGCCTTTGCGTCGCTCAGGGCCAGGTCGGCCTTTACATAGTTTGAAGCGATGCCCACAAGGTCCACGAAACCCATTGCAAAGAAGCAGAGCATCACCGGAATCAGTTGAAGCTTTTTGTTCATGATATCTGGATGAAAAGAATTATGCGGCATATTTAATTCCAAATATAAGAATAATGGGGCGAAACTGATGAGCTTTTACACAAAAACAATCCTGATATGTGCCTGTTGTGTTGTGCAGTTTTATTATCTTTGACGACGTGAAGATGAAGAAGCCGTATAAATAAACAATACTTCGTTAAAAATTTAAAAACTATATAATTTTCAATTCATTACAACAACAATAGCCCGTTTCGTGGTGCCAGAGACACCCGTCGAACGACCTTGAACAAAAGCCGAAAAAAGTGTTAGAAAATCGCAGAAATAAT
>JAFSUF010000054.1 GCA_017445425.1 Bacteroidales bacterium
AAGGTTTGTGGGAGGCATAATCTTCGTCTTTGTAAATAGTAAAGCAAAAATCCCCCACGATTCTATTTGAAAAAGGGACCACGGAAAGCATTGTAGATTTGCGTTAAGTAAATCTCCAAACAATGATTACTATGGACCTTAAGCAACAAATTCTTCACTACTATAGGGTAGATGAACTGAGCCTGCGGGAGATTGCCCGCCGCACCGGTGCCGACCGGAAGACCGTAACGCGCCTGATCAATGCATATGAGGCCGCCATCAAGGCCGACCCCGACATGGGGATAGACGAGTTCCTGGCCACGAAACCCAAGTATACTGCACGTGAATACGAGCCTCGCGTAATGCGGGATGTCGTTGCGAAGGAAATTGACCGCTGCCTGAAAGAGAACGACGGCAGGCTTGGCAACGGCATGCGTAGGCAGTGCATCAAGAATACGGACATCCACCGCCAGCTAATGGAGAAAGGCCTGACAGTCAGCTACTCTGGTGTATGCAAATACATCAGGAAAAAGAAAAACGAGCGGGCGTCAAAGGGGGAAGATGTGTATCTGCGTATCCACCGCGAGCCCGGTATCGAGTGTGAGTTTGACTGGTGCGAGGTGAAACTGTTCCTGGATGGTATCCCCACTACGCTTATGATGGCGGTGTTTTGCTTCCCCTACAGCAAGGGTCGGATGGCGTATCTCTTTCACCGTCAGGACACATTGGCGTATATGGAGTCCCATCGGGATTTCTTTCGGGATTGTGCCGGTGTTCCTCACGTAATGGTGTACGACAACATGCGCGTTGCGGTAGTCTTTGATGAGAAAGATAAGAAGCCCACTACGGCGCTGATGCGTCTGAGCACTTACTACAAGTTCGAATGGCGATTCTGCAATGCCCGTTCCGGGTGGGAGAAGGGCAACGTGGAGCGCAGCGTGGACTATGTCCGCGGCAGGGCCTTCACCTCCAGGGTGGACTTCGATGACATCGCTTATGAAGAGGTCGTGGATGCAGCAACACTTATCAGTTCAAATGGTGTGAAGACCTTCACTGCGGATCACTTCAAGGTGGCGCTTCAGACGATGAAATCCAAGAACGAACCCTTCCGGGAGGAGCAGAAGACGGATGAGTTCATAGAGATAGAGACCGGCTCCGAGGACATCCTGTCACAACTTGAAAATGTAATGGAAAATGGGACCAAATTGCCCGAATGAAACGCAACAAGGACTGGAAACAAGGCCACAATCATTATCACCAATCTGCCTTTCACCCGCTGGGAGGAAATCATCAAGGACAAGGTTCTCTGCTCCGCCCTGGTTGACCGGCTCTGTCACAAGGTCTTCATGGTCAACATGACCGGACAGTCATATCGCGTAAAAGAAACTCAAAATATCTTCAAAAAACTTAGAAAACAACGAGACTTACTTACCTTTGAAACGACCTTCCGATGGCCCCTTTTTCAAATCCATTTTGGCGGAAATCCACTTTACTATCTACAAATAGGAACAGTGGCACAGATAATCAGATTACCTCGATATAGAAACTGAACGGGCGAAACCCATCGTTGCAACTGATCATGGCACTCATTGGATAACTATCTTATTGAAACCTTTTGCGGTATGCGTCGGGGTACATCCCGACAATTGTCTTGAAAAGGCGGGAGAAGTGCTGAGGGTAATTGAACCCGACCTTACGGGCTATCTCGGCCACCGACAATGTGCTGCCAAGCAGCTCTTGCTTCGCAAGGACAATTATTTTGTATTTGATGTACTGACGTACCGTCAAGCCAGTCTCTTTCTTTATAAGGGTGCCGAAGTACCCCGGAGTGAGATTCAGCCTGTCTGAAAGAAACGACACCGTTGGAAACCCATACCGCTCAGCGCGACCCTCTTTGAAATAATTATGAAGGACTACCTCAAATCTGGCCAGCAAGTCTTCGTTTTCTTTACTTCTGACGCTGTGCCGCTCATAGCATTGCTGGCATAAATCCAGCAATGCCTCTATGTGGGCGCATACCTCATGACGGTGCTGGGAAGAAACTGAATCTGACGAACTGGCCCCAATGGCATTGAGGATACGCAAATACTGAATCTCTTCTATCGGGCTTAGGCTCAGCGACTCATTATGGCTATATGACAAGAATGAATAGCCAAATATCTTGGCTCCAAGGGGTGTTCCCGGCAGCAAATCGTAGTGAAACACCAATCCGATAGAGCTATCGGCAGAACGGTCGAAGATATTAATCTGTGCAACCTGTCCCGGGGCGAAACATATGACCTCACCATCTTTGAAATCGTAGGTCCCCCTTCCATAGCCAATGCGGTAGCCTTCTCCCCGTGCCAGCCAGATGGCAAACAATCCAAGATTGACTTTTGTATCGGGATAGGTCTTGGAACTGTCGCCCATATCGACAATGGTATAAAGGGGATTCAAAGCCTTAAATCCGCACCATTTGCAATAATCAGCAATACTGTTGATAACGAGAACATTTTCCTTCACAAAACAAAAATAGCAATCATCGGTAAAAAATAAATACCATTTTTGTGGGTGTGTATCTAATCTTTTCCCCGCGATTGCATCTTACCGGCGTAGATTCTGGCGACGATGGCGCCGCTGATGTTATGCCATACGCTGAACAGGGCACCGGGAATGGTGGCCATGGGCAGGGCGGCGAAATGTGTGTTGGCAAGCGACGATGCCAGGCCGCTGTTCTGCATCCCCACCTCAATACTGATGGCCCGGCGCTTGGGCTGTGACATGTGCAGCAACATGCCTGCCAGGTAGCCGACAGCGAGTCCGCAGACATTATGGAGCACTACCGCAATCATGATTATAAGGCCGCCCGACATTAACTTATTGGCGTTGGCCGCTATCACTATCAACACGATGATGCATATTGCCAGGGTAGAGACTGCCGGGAGATAATCGGAGGTCCTCTCGCCTACCTTTGGCAGGAAACGTTTTACCAGAAGGCCCAAACCTATGGGCAGGATAACCACCCACAGGATACTCAGAAGCATCCCTACGACATCCACATCAACCGTCTTGCCCGCCAGCAGCAGCACCAGCACCCCCATATTATTTGAAATCACCTTGCAGAGTCGTTGCATATCGCAAATATAGTACTTTTCCTCCATCACTTGGCCTGGACGGCACCCGGCCATGGTGTTATCCCAACATATTTAAGTAAAGACTCTTTCCTAAAAATGCGTATCTTTATGGTTCAAAATAGTGGATTATGAAACAAATTATGTACAGGGTGATGGCCGCCATCCTAATAATCAGCGGCACAATGGCGACAGCTTGCAAGCGGTCTGATTTCCAGGAAAACGATGCTCCCCAGACGGTGCAAAGCACAGAGCTGATACGCACCAGTCAGAGCTGGGACGGAGAGGAGTTGCCCGATTATCTGGAGGGCAAACCAGAAATAGTGGCCGTGAAATATGAAATCCCTGCCGGGCAGAAACTAGGTTGGCACTACCACCCCGTTCTGAACCATGGCATTCTGGTGCAGGGTGAACTGACCATAATCGGCATGGATGGCAAGGAGAAGGTGGTTCACGAGGGCGAGGCCATCGTGGAGATGGTAAATACCATCCATCACGGCGAGAACCGCGGCACCAAGCCCGTAGTACTCTATATGTTCTACCTTACCCAGAAAGATATCCCCCTGTCGGTGCAGCAACCGGATATCCCGATGGACTAACCGTAACCGATACAAAACCATAACCAAGTGAACAACAGATCTTTTTCAAGCCGGCTGAGCTGGAGGATAATCGGCATTGTCTCGATTGTTTTCTTCGCCTCATTCATTGTCAACTGGCTTGTATCACAATATGTGATTACCAATGAGACCCGTTCAGGGGGGTTGATGCTGGCCCTGAGCCTGCTGCTTGTAGCCGTCGTCGGGTTGATAATTGTCTATTTTATGTGCCGCCGCGAGATCCGCCGGATGACACGTCCCGTCACGGAACTTTCGGTTTCGGCTTTGAATATGGCCAAGGGTAATTTCAAGGCCAACCTGCCGGAAATCGCCAGCAAAGATGAGATGCTGCGGCTGCGGGACAGTTTCGTCTATCTGCAGAATTCCATCTCGGATTACATCGGGCAGCTGAAGACCACCAGGAGTGACAACGAGCGGATGGAGTCGGAACTCAACGTGGCGCGCACCATCCAGATGGGGATGCTGAACACGGACTTTCCACCTCAGCTGCACGCAATGCTTAAGCCGGCCAAGGAGGTGGGCGGTGACCTCTACGATTTCATCCGCAAGGGCGACGTGCTCCATATTGCCGTAGGCGATGTCAGCGGCAAGGGCGTTCCGGCTTCGCTGGTGATGGCCATCACCCGTGCGATGCTCCATTTTGTGGCTACCCTGGACCTGCCTCTGAACGAATCGGTGAGCCGCATAAACAACAGCGTGGCGGACTCCAACAGCAATGATATGTTTGTCACTCTCTTCATCGCACGCATCAATCTGAAGACGCTCCGGATGGACTATTGCAATGCCGGACATAACCCGCCGGTCATCATCTCCCCCGATGGTGAACCCCGCTTCCTCCCTGTCAAGAGCAATCTGGCGGCAGGCCTCCTTGAACACTTCCCGTACGAAGATGAACACATCGACCTTGAGCCGGGCACCCGCATTGTGGCCTACACCGACGGCGTAACGGAAGCAGAGAACGACAGCCTTGAACTGTACGGAGAGGACAGACTGATGGAGGACATCAAGCAGCTTAAGGCCGATATGGATGAGGAGACCGTCGTGAAAGACATCTACCAGTCTGTGAAGTCCTTCACCGCGCGTCACCCGCAGAGCGATGACATCACTATAATGAGCCTGAAGGTATGAAATACATCTATATAGTCAACGGACGTGCCGACAAGGCATCGCAATACAAGGATTTATTTGACCAGCTGAAGGAGATTCCCCATCAGCACGAGGTTTATACGACGCTGGGAGAAGGTGATGCCACGCGCTACGTACGCCTCTACTGCGACCTGCATCCGGAGGAGGAGATATGTTTCGTCGCCTGCGGTGGCAACGGCATCATCAACGGTGTTGCCTCCGGCCTGGCAGGATATATGAATTCCGATGATCCCGTGGCCAGGCAATGCACCAACAAGACTATGGCAATACTCTATTTCGGCGGTGCCACGGAGGATGTCATAATTAACTTTCCGGGCCGCGACTTCCGCAGTGTAAGGGCCATGCTAGACGGCACCGTAACTCCGACAGACATCATTCAGGTCAATGACAGTTACTGCCTTAATGTATGCAACGTCGGCTTCAACTCCAAAGTGGCATCCCGTGCAAACGAACTCGTCGCCAAGGGGAAATCCGCCCATGAGGCCTACACGCGCGGCGTGATAAACGCCATCCTCACCAGCCGTTACAACCGCATCAAGATTACTGCGGACGGCGAGCGCATAGCCCGCGGCCCGATGGTGCTCTGCACCGTTGCCAATGGACGTCGCGTGGGAGGTGAATTCAACTGCGCACCGGACGCCAGGTTAGATGACGGCCTCATTGACGTATGCTTCTTCCGCGCTATGAGCCTGCTGAGGCTGCTGATGCTGATTCCCCTATACCGCAGCGGACACCATATCGGCAGTCGCCCGGGAAGGAACAAAGTCCTGTACCGTCAGGCCCGAGAGGTGACAGTAAGCAGCAGGGACCTCATTGACATTTATATAGACGGAGAACAACTCCCCGGCTCCAGGTTCGTACTCAAGGTGTTGCCCGGAGCTCTCCCTCTCCGCCTGCCAAAACAGGAATAAAGCGTTATCGACTGACTATCTCGATGTCGGTTACGCCGCTGCGGTTTATCGTGAGGATATTGTCGCAGCCTCTCCAGGAGCCAAACTTCCAGAATGTTCTGGGAAGCGGCTTGCCGCCGGAAAGGACTTCCGGCTTGAACGAGAGCTTTATCTTCTCGGTACCGTCTGCATCAATCGCGGTGTATTTCACGCTGCCGGGACCGTATTCCACATCCTTTAGCATACTTGTAGTGCTGAATATATGGTCGGTTCCCTCCGGGATGATTTCCGGCCAGGCGGCCATACCTTCAAGGAAGTGGGGCAGATAGTCAAAGTAGCAGTCTGAATTCCAGATTCCGGCCCAGTAAAATCCGACAGAATTGACTGAGATATTGCCTTTGGACGTTTTGTTGTAAGCTATATACTCTGCAAGCGCCAGGGTGGCGAGCGCCTCCTTCTTTGCCTGCTCACAGCCTGTTTCACCTGCCCAGCGGGCAAGTACCGATCCATATCTGGCGGTGTGGCTCCCCATTTCGTAGAAGCAGACGTCCTGCTCGCTGACGCTGACTCCGCCGTAACGCACAGTGCCGCCGAATCGCCCTTTGACAAAGGCGAGCAGATCCAGGACGACCTGTTTGTAATCCTTGCAGGCAGCCGGATTGTCAAGCAGGTACCTTGCGGTCTCCATAGGGGAGAACTGGTTGATATTGGCCATATACTCGGGGACATCCTCGAAGTATCCGGACCAGAGTCCGGTCTTCATGGGATAATCCATTATCCAGTTGAACACGAGATCTCTTTTGGCCTTGAGGTCCGCCTTGTCCAGAGAGGTGTCGCAGGCGAGCATCTTGTCAAAGAATTCCACGACGAATATCATATCGGCCGTATATGGATCTTCCGTCTCGCCGGTGCGCATATTCACTCTGAAGGGGAGCGGAGACACTTTCTGGGAGCCATCCTTGATATGCTTCAGCAGCAGGTCGGCTATATGTTCCGCCATCGCAAAATACTTCTCCTCTCCTGAATATTTTGCGTAATCCATAAAGGCGATACCTGTCATGCCGGCCTTGTCGGGCTCGAGCCTCTCGTCCAGCCATATCCCGTCAGGGTCGTCATTATCCTGGGTGCGGACCATCCCCGGCCACGCCCAGTCGTCGGGAGTGAGGAACATCAGCATCCTGTCCAGAAAGTTTTTCACAGGTTCCAGTGCGCGGATATCTCCGGTGTAGGGATAGTAATAGCGGAAGAGTTTCATTGCGAAATATACGTTGCTGCCCTGGTTGTTGGGGATCATATTGCCCCGCCAGATGCGGTCCTCTGTCAATACTTCAGGGAAGACCATGGCCCATTTCTCATAAGATGCGGTTGCCAGATAGCCCGGGAGCACGCCGTCGGGCGTGTCAACCTTGGGTCCGTCCATAAGAAAGTTCATAGACCACACCAAAAGGGTGTCGTAGTTCATCCAAGGCTGCAACCAGCCGTCATTGAGGGTCACGGGATGTTCAAATAACTCCAGAATATTATCGGCATCTTCCGGGCCGGGTACTCCCTGAGAATTGTAAACGGGAATCCTTGGGGTCATTACGGTTGTCGTTGTACTGTTTTTGCACCCTGCCGCGACAAGAATACAGGCAATCGGGGCCAATAACCTTAATATTTTCATACTATTTGTTTATTCAATAGTTCGTTAATTTTATAAAGTTTACGCCACGGCGCGAACGCCGTAGAATAAAAGTTCTTTGAAATCAGTGTTATTTAATCGCAAGTTCGCGTGTTTCGCGGACATTGCAATAAATCGATCCACCATTGCAGCGTTG
>JAFSUF010000055.1 GCA_017445425.1 Bacteroidales bacterium
CACGATTAGTAATTGACTTTGTAATCTTTAGCTGTCTCATCTATATTTAAAAATGAGTATAAGGGTTACAAAGGTAATATCTTTTTTAAAGATTCAAAATCATTTCTTTAACAGCACCTTCCCGCTCTATCGTGAGGACTATTTTTTCTCCGGGACGATACTTGTTCATCTGTACCTGCAGGTCTGCCGCACCGGCAATCTTCACAAAGTTTATCTCACGCAGGATATCCCCCTTGCGGATACCGGCAGACTCCGCCACGCTCCCCTCTTTGACCGTCTCCACAATCACGCCGGATTCAGTTTCACGCATGGAGATGCCCAGTACGGCCCGCTGCACCTGTCCGTAGTTGATAAAGTCGTCGGTGACTTTGCGGACGATGTTCACCGGAACCGCGAACGAATAACCGGCATAAGAACCCGTGAGAGAGATGATTGAGGTGTTGATTCCCACAAGCTGGCCCGCAATGTTCACAAGCGCACCGCCACTGTTTCCGGGGTTAACGGCAGCATCTGTCTGGATAAACGACTCCACGCGGTACTGGCCGTCGTAGTTGGGGAACGAACGCCCCTTGGCGCTCACGATACCCGCGGTTATGGTGGAGCGCAAGTCATACGGACTGCCGATTGCCAGCACCCATTCGCCCAGCCTCAGGCTGTCGGAGTCACCCATCTCCAGAGGCTCACAGTCGCGCTTGTCTATCTTGATCAGGGCCAGGTCCGTAGCCGGATCGGCGCCCACCAGGGTAGCCGTGTAAACGGTGTTGTCATAGAGGGTTACCTCAAATTCGTCGCCTCCGCTCACAACGTGGTTGTTGGTCACTATGTAGCCGTCTTCAGAGATTATCACGCCGCTGCCGATACCCACCTGGTCCTTAGGGGTGGTGGCAAAGCCGAACAGGTAATCCAGGATAGAAGAAGGTGCCTGCATCACCGCCTTTTTGGTAACTTTGACATAGACCACAGAACGGACTGCCATTTCGGCAGCATCGCAGAACGATACCTGCTCCCCACTACCGGCCACGGGGGCCTGCAGGACATCATTCCGTCGCTGCTGTTCACGTATCTTTTCAACCTCCTGCTGAGTCTCGTTTTCTGCCTCTGCCTGCTTGCTTTGATACTTATCCACAGCCAGATAGCCTACCAAGGCCGTCACTGCCAGACCCCATATCCACTTTAATGCCTTTTTCATAACTGATTAAATGTTTTATGGCCATCACACGTCAAATTATATGCCACTCGCACAAGTTTCGCAATTCAACTCACTTGCATTTATGAGCGTTTGCCTGTTGCGAAACTTTTACCCTTCACACTTTGCCTTATTACGTGTCCCCATCCCTAAATCCCTTCCCTCGGGGAAGGGACTTACTGCCGCACTGCGTGCTTTATCGATTACGAAACAATTTGCCTTTAGTTTGCGTTTTTTTACTACATTTGTGAAAATAAAACGTCTCGTATGAAATTCATAGCATCCAGCACCCAGCTCCTGATAGGGCTCAACTCGGTTTCAAAGGTTATCTCAGCCAAGCCCGCACTGGCCATTCTTGACAACTATCTGTTTGACCTCAAAGGCAATACACTGTTTGTTACAGCCTCAAACGGAGAAACCTCCCTCAAAACCGAAATCAACATAGAGAAGGTCTATGAAGAGGGGCAGATCACAGTTCCTGCACGCCTGTTCACCGACTCCCTGCGTTCTCTGCCCGACCAGCCGCTGACATTTGCGACCGACCATAACTCATCCCTCATCATCACTTGGGCCAGCGGTGCTTCCAAGATCCCCTTCCATCCGGCTGAGGACTACCCTGCCCTCCCCGTGATTGCAGAGGACTTCAACACCGTATCCATCAGCGCAGAAGCCCTGATGAACGGCATCAGCGACACCATCTACGCCACCGCGGAGGAGGAGCTCCGCCCGGTAATGAACGGCATCTTCTTTGACATCTCTGAAGATTCCATATCCATGGTTGCGTCGGATGCCCACAAACTGGTACGCTACTGGCTGCGCGACATAAAGAACCCCGCGATTTGTTCCTTTATCCTGCACAAGAAACCGGCGGCCATCCTCAAGAATATCCTGGCCAAGGTAGAAGATGACGTAGTTATCCGCTTTGACAGGCGCAACGCCTTTTTCTCTTTTGGCAACACCCTGCTGGTATGCCGCCTGATTGACGGCAACTACCCCGCATACAAGTCGATTCTCCCCAAGAACAATCCAAACAAGATGATCATCAACCGCGCCGAACTTCTTGGCGCAGTACGCCGTGTGGCAGTTTATTCCAACCAGGCCACCAGCCATGTACTGCTCAAGATTGCGGGCGGTGAGCTGATGATATCTGCTGAAGATACCGGTTACTCTATCTCTGCATACGAGCGCCTCTCATGCGAATACGACGGCGTTCCGCTGGAGATCGGGTTCAAGGCCCCCTTCCTTGCCGACATCCTCAACAATTTCTCTTTTGAGAACGTATGCATAGAGATGGCCGACAACTGCCGGCCCGCACTGATTGTCTCTGCCGACGGCAACAACGCTTCAGAAGACCTCAGCGCGCTGCTTATGCCAGTAATGATATAACCTACAGCCACAGACATGCAGCTGAACCTCAAACGCCCCCTGCTTTTCTTCGATATCGAAAGCACGGGGCTTAATGTTGCCACCGACCGCATCGTGGAGATATCGATGGTAAAACTGATGCCAGACGGCAAGCGCGAGGTGAAGACCCGCCGCATAAACCCGACCATACACATCCCCAAAGAAGCACAGGACGTGCATGGCATAAGCGACGAGGATGTGAAGGACGAGCCTACCTTTGCCCAGCTCGCAAAGAGTATACTTAAGTGGATGGAGGGGTGCGACATAGCCGGTTACAACTCCATAAACTACGACATCCCCCTGCTTACGGAGGAGTTCATGCGCGTAGGGCTTGACCCCAAGTTCCGCGAACGCAACCTCATTGACGTGCAGGTGATTTTCTACAAACACGAACCCCGCACCCTCTCCGCCGCCTACAAGTTTTACTGCGACAAGAACCTGGAGGACGCCCACTCCGCAGAAGCCGATACCATGGCAACCCTCGAGGTGCTTGAGGCCCAGCTGGACCGCTATGGTGACCTCACCAATGATGTGGCAGAACTGGCAAGATATACCCGTCGCGAGAAGATGCTCGATTATGCGGGCCGCATAATACTCAACGACAAGGACGTGCCCATCTTCAATTTTGGCAAGCACAAGGGAAAACCTGTGGCGAAAGTGCTCGCCGACGAACCCAGCTACCTCAGCTGGATGCAGAACGGCGACTTTACCCAGGACACCAAGGCGGTGCTGAGCAAGATAGCCCTCGAGAGCAAGAATGAACATAATCGTTTTTAAGCGGGACGGAACCTGGTGCCACCGGCCGGACTCCAGTCTCAACCATATCTTCCTGGACTACTACCGCCCCGAGTTTGTACAGCGGTCGGAGGTGGTTCCCGTGGTGTATACAAGAATTGTGAAGGCGGGCAAATGCATCCCCCTAAGGTTTGCACAGCGCTATTTTGGTGAGTATGCCATAGGTTGCACCATAAACGACACCACTCCTGGCGTGAGCGAGCCGATGGCTTCTTCACTTGACTTTACGTCGGTAATGGGGATGGATTTCTTCCCTGCCATAGGATTGACCGACAGCCGCCTCAGCCTTGAGATAAACGGCACTGAAACCTGTGCGGTCTCTTCTGCCACGCTGTCAGAGGATTTCTGCAAAGCGATATCTGCAATCTCCTTTCGCTCCACCATCCGCTTAGGCGACATTGTGGCCCTGGAGGTTGGCCCGGCCAGGGAAATAGCCCCTGGCGACACCGTTTCGCTGTGCCGCGACGGCGAGAAAAACACTTTCAAGATAATCTAAGGCTGGCCAAGGAACTGAACCGCCCCCCTTGCCGCCAGGGCTCCGGTAGAGAAGGCGAACTGCAGGTTGTATCCTCCTGTGTCACCGTCGATATCCAGCACCTCTCCCGCGAAGAAGAGTCCGGGACGGTTGCGGCTGGCCATCGTGCGGGCCACCACCTCATCCAGGCTCACCCCGCCGGCAGTAACCACCGCCCTGCGGTAACCGACATAATCCACGATATTGAATTTCCACTCCTTGACGGTGGCGGCCAGATTGGCCAGGTTGAGGCTGTTGCTCTCTGCAAAAGGTGCCACAAGCTGCTGCGGCATAAACTTGCGCAGGAGGTCGGCCTTCTTGCTCTCGAAGTTGAATTTATTAACGCCGAGTGTTGCCGCCTCCCTGGCGACGCGCTCTTTGAACAGGTCCAGCGGAACGGCAGGCTTGAGGTCTATGAAAAGGCTCACCTTGTCACCGTTTATCATGGCCCAGACAGCCCTGCGTGAGAGCTTGAACCCTACAGGGCCCTCTATACCGCCGTCGGTGAACTGCAAATCGCCAAACTCGAACGCAACCATATCCCGCCCGACATAGAGCGATGCCGATATGTTGATAAGTGTGATATCTTTCAGGCGGATGTCATAACCCGCAGGAGTCAGCGCTGTAAGCGAGGGGAAGGTCCTTTGGATCGTATGGCCAAAACTCTTCGCAATCTCATATCCGTCTCCGGTAGATCCGGTTGTGGGATATGACAAGCCGCCGGTGGCAACTATCACCGTCCTTGAGAGGATGTGGGCAGAAGAATATCTGGTACCAGACTTAATGACGTAGCTTGTTTTGAAACCCTCCCCTTCGGCAGCGACATTGTTAACGTCGCACCCCATCATCATCTGAACTCCAAGCTGGCGCAACCGGCTATCCAGAGCGTCCACTACATCAGAGGCGCGCATACTCTCCGGGAACACCCTGTCATCGCGGGTGAGAACCAGTTTCACCCCCAACTTCTCAAACATCGCTATGGTCGCCTCGTTGGATAATTCGTAAAAGGCAGGCTTGAAGAAGGATGGCTTGTTATGCAGATGTGCAGAGAATTGGGACCAACGCTTGGCGTTGGTGAGATTGCACCGCCCCTTGCCGGTGAGCATCAGCTTGCGTCCAATCCTTTCGTTTTTCTCTACCAAAGCCACCTTGGCACCCGCCTCCGCTGACTTGATGGCGGCCAGGCAACCTGCCGCCCCGGCACCTATCACAACCACATCTGCTATCATAATACAATCATAACCTTAATAATAACGGCTCCAAGACACACTCCTGCTACCCTTTATCTCGCAATGGTTCCACTGCCTGTAAGTTCCCCTTCTTCTGTATACCAGGCGGCAAACTGGCCTGGGGTGACGCCGCGCTGCGGCTGCTCAAAACGGATATACATCTTCTCCGGGGTGGATATCAGACGTGCCCTCTGCAACGGCTGACGGTATCTGATACGCACCAGATAGCCACGTTCTTCGCCAGGGGTCATCGCTAAATCGGGCCTTATCCAGTGGACATCTGCCCCATCAATCCAAAGTGCCTGGCGGAAGAGGCCTGGATGAGTCTGCCCCTCGCCGAGATAGATTATGTTCTCCGCTGCATCCTTTGCGATCACGAACAGCGGCTCTTTATGGCCGCCGATATTCAGCCCGTGACGCTGCCCTATAGTGTAGAACTGCGCCCCGATATGCCTCCCGACAACCTTGCCGTCGCTTTTATTATAAACGAAAGGCTCCGCCATCGCCTCCAGGGTATCGGGCGTTTTGAGATTGCTGTAGTAGTCGCGGAAAATCTCCACGGCTTCCCCCTCGCGAGCCTTGAGCTGCTGCTGGAGGAAGACCGGCAAATCCACCTTCCCCACAAAGCAAATCCCCTGTGAGTCCTTTTTCTCTGCACTGGGCAGCTCCGCCTCACGGGCAATAGCCCGCACCTCGGGTTTGGTGAGGTGCCCGATAGGGAACAAGGCCCGGCTCAGCTGCTCCTGATTCAGCTGACACAGGAAATAACTCTGGTCCTTATTGCTGTCTGCCCCCGCCAGCAGCCGGTAAACGGTATTGCCTGACGCATCGGTGGTCTCTTCACGGCGGCAGTAATGCCCCGTGGCCACCATATCGGCACCGAGCTGCCGGGCGTGCTTGAGAAAAGCGTCAAACTTGATCTCTCTGTTGCAGAGGACATCGGGATTAGGGGTGCGGCCGGCGGCATATTCGCCAAACATATAATCCACCACACGCTTGCGGTACTCCCCGCTCAGGTCAACGAAATGGAATGGAATGCCAATCTTACGGGCCACCATCCGGGCCACCGAAAGCTCCTCTTCCCACTCACAATCGCCATGAAGGGTGCCTGTGGAGTCGTTCCAGTTCTGCATGAAGATGGCAAACACATCGGCCCCCTGCTGCTTGAGCAGCAGCGCCGCCACGCTGGAATCTACCCCTCCGGATAATCCTACCGCAATCCGCTTCCCTATCATACCTCTTAACATACAAAGTCAACCATTTTACAAAAACCCACGCTCATTTCGCTATAACGTATCCCCCTTCCTAAATCCCTCCCCTCGGGGGAGGGACTTACCCATCGCCCTCCGGGCTCTAATTATTTACAACTTTATTTGTCGTCACAATAAAAATGACTACTTTTGTGCCGGGTAAGTCATATACGACCAGCTCCCTTTGAACTCCCCCAGGGCCGGAAGGCAGCAAGGGTAGAAGGTTGTAGCGGTGCGATATATTCAGCTTACCCTTTTTTTGTATATAAATGAAAATAACCTACCATACCAAAGTCAATCAAAGCCACTCCTTAAAGGGGATCACGTGGCAGGTCGGGGGAAATTGTCCTGACCGGCCACCACTATAGTCTACTGAGGCATCTACACACTTCATCACACTGGCAGGTGATTTTCATATCTAAACAATTTGTACTTCCGGGCGCAAAGTTACGCCGAATTTCTTCTCAACCGCCTCGATTACCTCAGTAGCCAGGGCCAGTATCTCTTCTGACGTGGCTCCTCCCAAATTCACAAGCACCAGCGCCTGCTTTTGATATACACCGGCATGGCCGCGGGCAATCCCCTTAAGGCCGCACCGGTCAATCATCCATCCTGCGGAGAGCTTAACCAGTCCATCCGCAGCGGGATAGTGCGGCATATCTGGATACTGCGCCTCAAGTGCCTCATATTGCGCTACCGGCACCACCGGATTCATAAAGAAACTCCCGGCGCTGCCGATATCCTCCGGATCCGGCAGTTTCTCGCGACGGATGGCGATTATTGCATCGCGTACATCCTGCAAAGTTGCACTCCGGGCATCGATATCCTTCAGGGCTCCGTATGAGAGGTTAAGCCGGCGCTGCCGGGAGAGGCTGAACACCACCGCAATCACAAAAAACCGCCGCCCGGCATCGCTCTTGAACAAGCTGGAACGATAACCGTAATTGCACTCGTCGCGTCCCAGGCTGACCTCAACTCCGTCAATTATGTCGTACGCCTCTACCCTCTCTATAATATCCTTAACCTCAGCCCCATAGGCACCAATATTCTGCACCGCAGCCGCCCCGACTTCCCCGGGAATCAGCGAGAGATTCTCGGTACCATAGAAACCCTGTTCCACGCACCACTGTACAAAGCGGTCCCATTTGAGCCCACCGCCGGCCCTTACCAGCACGCTGTCGCCCTCATCCGCAATAACGTCAACGCTGCGGTCACAGTTGTGGAACACAGTCCCCTCGAATCGCTGAGTGGCAAAAAGCAGGTTGCTTCCGCCGCCCACGTGCAGGAAAGGTTCTTGCGCCCCGGGCAGGTCACGACGCAACTCCTCCACAGAACTATACTCTATGTAGGTCGCCGCCACCGCCTCCAGGGAGAAGGTATTGCTTATCTTTATGTCGTGATATAACATGTTTATGAAGCTGTTTCAAAATGGTTCACGATTAGATTTATGAAGATGTTTTGAGTGATTTTTACGTCCTGATGAGGGCGCATAGGGGTTCCTATGTAACCGAAGAAGGACGGGAAAAGCGTCAAAACAGAACATAAAGATTGAAGTTAATTATTTTAAAACAGCTTCAATGCGTCATCGGCTCCTCTTTGCGCCTGATATCGGCCCCAAGCGCCGCCAGACGCTTCTCAATATGCTCGTAGCCGCGGTCAATCTGGTCTATGTTATGGATAACGCTCCGGCCCTCTGCGCCCAGCGCAGCAATCAGCAGGGCGATGCCGGCGCGGATATCGGGCGATGTCATTACCCTCCCCTTCAGGTTGCGCTCGTGATTGTGGCCAATCACCACAGCACGGTGCGGGTCGCAAAGGATAATCTGCGCCCCCATATCAATCAGCTTGTCCACAAAGAACAACCGGCTTTCAAACATCTTCTGATGTATCAGCACGCTGCCGTGGCACTGGGTTGCCACCACCAGCAGCACACTCAGCAAGTCGGGGGTGAGACCCGGCCAGGGGGCATCCGCAATCTTCATTATGGAGCCGTCTATATACGATTCTATCCGGTATTCGTCCTGCGCAGGGACGTAGATATCGTCGCCCCGCTGCTGGAGGTTGATTCCCAGGCGCCGGAAGCTGTCCGGGATTATGCCGAGGTTGCGGTAAGAGACATTCTTGATGGTGATTTCGCTGCGGGTCATCGCCGCCATCCCTATGAAGCTGCCCACCTCAATCATATCGGGGAGAATGGTGTGGGTACATCCGTGCAGGCTCTCTACGCCATCTATTGTGAGCAGGTTTGAGCCGATGCCGCCGATACGGGCTCCCATAGCGCACAGCATCTTGCAGAGTTGCTGCACATAAGGCTCGCAGGCGGCATTGTAAACCACGGTGCGTCCCTTTGCCAGGGAGGCTGCCATCACAATATTGGCGGTGCCGGTAACGGATGCCTCCGAGAGGAGCATTTCACAACCGGAGAGACTGGATGCCTTGAGCACATACTTGGACTTTTCTGCATCATAGAAAAACTCCGCACCGAGCCGTACCAACCCCTCCATATGGGTATCTATGTGCCTGCGGCCAATCTTGTCCCCACCGGGCTTGGCCACTATGGCCTTTCCAAAGCGGGCCAGCATGGGCCCCACCAGCATTATGGAACCGCGCAGGGCGCTGTTGCGACGGGCAAAGTCGTCACTCTCAAAATAATCCAGATTTATCCGGGCCGCCTTGAAAGACCATTTGCGCTCACCCAGCTTTTGCACCTGTGCCCCCATATCGCTCAAAAGGGCAATAAGGTTGTTGACGTCCAGAATGTCCGGCACGTTGTCCACCACAATCTCATCGCCTGTAAGAAGTGTCGCGCACAGAATCTGCAGCGCCTCGTTCTTGGCCCCCTGCGGGGTGATGGTACCTCTGAGGGACTGCCCTCCGTTTATGATAAAAGATGACATATCATGTAAGTTTATCGTACCACTTATCGAACATTTTCTCCATCATTCCCGGCTTCTCGATTTCGCTCTGGAAAGACTTAAGTTTGAGGTCGTTCTCGCCGCCGGGAATCCATATCTTCAGATATCCTCCCCGGGCATATTTCTCTTCAATATGCTCCTTGAAACGGTTAAACTGCCCCTGCCGGTCCAGCTGGGGATAATTGTCCAGGCCGTATTCTATGGTCCGGCGCACAATTGTATCGGCATCAATCTGACGGTCGGCCTCCGCCACGATGCGCCCGTAAACGCTCCTCGGGGCGCTTTTGGCCGAAGCCCGGTGGTCTTCCACCGCCTGCGCCATAATCTCTATCTGCTCTTCACTGAACCACTGTCTCAGGTTCTTGTCGCCGCGCATCATCCTGGACGATGAGAGGTGGTGGAACTCCCTCCCCTCGCAGATGCCAAGGTCGTGGTAGGCCGCAATGGTATATACCATATCGCTATCCACGTCATATCCGCGTGCCAGCGCGGCGCTGCGCCGTATCACCGCCCCGATATGGTCTTTTCGGTGGGCAGAGTCGTAACCCTCGTAACGCGGCAGTATTTCAGACTCTATGTACTCCTTTAATTGCATTACGCAAATATACTCAATTCCCCGGATAAATTAGTATATTTGTAGTATGACAAAGTTGACCACAGACACCATACTTATGGTGAGGCCGGCGACCTTCGCCTTTAACGAAGAGACCTCTGGGAGCAACGCTTTCCAGCAGAGGCTGGACGGGGACGTGGCGCAGAGGGCCGTTGAGGAATTTGACAGCTACGCATCCATGCTCCGCAGCAACGGAATAACGGTAGATGTACTGCAGGATACCCCAAAGCCCTCCACCCCGGACTCTATTTTCCCAAACAACTGCTTCTCCACCCACGGCGACACGCTGGCGCTCTACCCCATGTGTGCACCCAACCGGAGGCTTGAGCGCGAAAAATTGAGAGCGGCCCTTGAAAAATACAACTTCACCCGGCTCGTGGACCTCACTGCCTTCGAATCGGTGGGCAAATTTCTGGAAGGGACCGGTTCGCTGGTGCTGGATCGCGAAAACCTGATAGCATACGCCTGCATCTCGCCCCGCACCGACGCCGGCCTTGTTAAGCAATGGGCCGATACCATGGGCTACACGCCGGTAATGTTCAGCGCCTCGGACTTTGGCGGCACGGCCATCTACCATACCAACGTGATGATGCACATCGGCAGCGGATATGCCGTCGTATGCCTGGACGCCGTAGGTGACGCCGCCCAGCGCAACATAATCTCCGACACCATCAGCAAGAGCGGGAAAGAGATTATCCATATTTCTATGGAGCAGATGAACCAGTTTGCGGGCAATATGCTTCAGTTGCATAACGACAAGGGAGAAGATTTGCTGGTGATGAGCCGGTCGGCACTGATGTCACTCACCAGGCTTCAGATTGAGGCCCTTGAGAAATACACCCGCATCCTGGCGCCGGAGATACCCATAATAGAGACGGTCGGCGGAGGCAGCGCCCGCTGCATGATCGCAGAAATATTTCAAGACTGATAATGGACAAAAGCAATAAACTGACCCCCTGCCCTGTCAATGTGTGCAGCGAGACGGGTCGGCTCAGGGGGGTGATACTGCACCGCCCCGGGGTGGAAACAGAGCGCATGACCCCGCTCAACTGCGCCCATGCACTATATAACGACATCCTTGACAAGATGAATGTCGACGCCGAGTACCGGCTCTTTTCCGGGGTGCTTGAGCGCTGGGCAAAGGTCTATTATGTGGAGGATATCCTGGAGAACCTGCTGGACACCCCGCAGATACGGGAGCATCTGGTAAGGGAGAGCGTGTTCAACTATGGCCTCCGACCCATAAAACTTTCTGCAGAAATTAATTACAGGCTGGCCAGGGAACTTATGACAATGAGCAGCCACGACCTTACCAAAGTCCTGATAGAGGGTTATGAAAACCCGCTTTGGGAGGGGGACCTTGACAACCGCTACCTGCTGGAGCCGCTCTACAACCTGGTTTTCACCCGCGATGCCGCCTCAACCATATACGACCGTGTCCTCATCAACTCCATGAGCTTTGAAGTACGCGAACGCGAGTCGCTCATATACGACGCCATATTCCGCAACTTCTTTGGCGTGGAGACCCTCAATGCAGAGAGCTGGAATCCCAAATCCCGCACCGAGGGGGGCGATATCCACATTGCCTCCGACAATCTCCTTGTGGTTGGAGAGGGCATCCGCACCAACGCCAAAGGGATAGAATATCTGGCAAAGACCCTGTCACGCAACAAGGAGAGTTTCCATATCATGGTGCAGGAACTCCCCCGCAAACCAGATTCATTCATCCATCTGGACATGGTGTTCACCTTTTTGGGGAAGCATCACTGCATGGCGTTCGAGCCGATGCTCCGGCGCGACGGCCTATTTGCCGGGAAAGACACCACCCTAATCTCGATTGAGGGGGGCAAGGTACGATACCGCCAGGTGCGCAACCTTCTGGAGGGGCTCAAACTGCTCGGATGGGATATTGAGCCCGTCATTGGCGGAGGCAGCGACCCTTGGGGTCAATTGCGCGAGCAGTGGCACAGCGGCGCAAACTTTTTCTCACTTGGCGACGGCAAGGTGCTTGGCTACCGCCGCAACGCCCGCACCATTGAGGCACTGGACCGTGCCGGCTTCTCTGTGCTGCAGGCAGAAGACATCGTCTCAGGCAAAACCGTCATGGACAATTACGATAAGTTCGTGGCTGTGTTCCCCGCCTCCGAACTCCCGCGCGCCGGCGGCGGAGCCCGGTGTATGACTATGCCCATTTGGAGAGAAGACTAATTATTATTCAGAGATGAAACACGACACCTGCTTTTTTGAGCGCTACGCGCAGGTTTCGCTGTGCGCACTGCTCGGCAGCGAGTTCGACTGCCTGGTGAACCGCGACCGGCCCGACCTCCAGAGCCGCGACGGCCGCAGCATAGGCATAGAGGTGACGCGCGCCATGGAGGAGAGCCGCCACGCCGAGGAGGAGTTGCTCAAGGACATGGCTGGCATCACCAAAGGTCGCGAGGGAGAAGAGATAGACCAGATTCTTGAATATGGCTACGGATACGGCTTGCGGGGAGGCCACTACATCGGAGCCAAGGAGTTGCTATATTGGAAGATGGCGCTACCGATGCGGCGCATCATCGCCAGCAAGGTATCCAAGGCTGCCAACGGTTTCTACGGCCAATACGACAAGATGGGGCTATACGTTTTCAGTAAAGACGATCTCGAAGAGGTCGACGCCGTACGCATAATGAACTACACCATCGGCCTGCAGAAATATCAGGACATCCGATACAACCGCCTTTATCTGGCCGACGTCAACGACCTGTTTGTCTGCAACCTCGACGATAACCTCACCCCCGACGCCCGCCTGCTGCGCTTCTGGATATCCCAGGACCTGCGCAAAACCTTCTACATGGAGGCCGTCGGGCAAAGCCAAAGAGGATAAGGGCAACCCAACGGTTTAAGATTATTACAGAAAGGCGTTATCCTGCTTCAAAATTTGTACATATCGGGCGCGCCAGCTTATCTATTATAAACACCATTTCTCTATCTCGATAGATTTCAGGCACATGCCCATTGACATGGCGTCAGCGGGCGATACCTTCGCGCTGTAACAAACAGCAAGAAGGATGAAAAAGATTGAAGCAATTATCCGCAAGACAAAGTTCGAGGAGGTAAAAGAAGCTCTCCTGAACTCCGACATCAACTGGTTTGAATATCACGACGTGCACGGCATCGGCCAGAGCCGCCAGGAGCGCATTTACCGTGGCGTGCAGTACTCCACCGACGTAATAGAGCGCGTGGCCATCTCCATCGTGTGCCGCGACCAGTTTGTCCAGCCCACAATCGATGTAATAACAGACACCGCCCATACGGGCGAGGTGGGCGACGGTCGCATATTCGTAAGCGATATCATCGACACCTGGAGCATCCGCACCCGGGAGCATGGAGACACTGTTTTGAGGGATAAAAAGTAAATAAAGGAGACACTGTTATGAACGATATAGCCATTTCTCTTGATACTGTATGGATGCTGCTTGCAGCGATGCTGGTATTCTTTATGCAACCCGGATTTGCGCTGTGCGAAGCCGGTTTCACCCGCAGCAAGAACACCGCCAACATACTCTTCAAAAACTTTGTAGATTTTATGTTCGGCTCCCTGCTGTTCTGGCTCGTCGGGTTCGGATTCATGTTCGGTTCCAACGGCGCAGGGTTCATCGGGAAGCCCAACTGGGGCGACCTCTCTTTCTATGATGGTGCGCTGCCGGTAGAAGGGTTCCTGATCTTTGAAACTGTGTTCTGCGCCACCTCCGCCACAATCGTAAGCGGCGCAATGGCAGAACGCACGAAGTTCTCCATGTATGTCATCTACAGCGCATTCATCTCGCTGTTCATATACCCTATCGAGGGGCACTGGAGCTGGGGTGGCGGCTGGCTCTGCAACGAAGCTGCGGACAGCTTTATGATGTGCACCTTTGGCGATATATTCCACGATTTTGCAGGCTCAGCAATTGTGCATTCAGTAGGCGGCGTGCTGGCATTCATCGGGGCGATGGCGCTTGGCGCACGTCGCGGCAAATATGGCAGTGACGGCAAGAGCCGTGCGATTCCCGGCCACTCCCTCACCCTGGCAGCGCTCGGCGTATTCATCCTTTGGATGGGATGGTTCGGCTTCAACCCCGGCTCGCAGCTGGCAGCATCGGGAGAGGTTAACCGCGTTGCCATCAGCCACGTATTCCTCACCACCAACCTCGCCGCAGCGGCAGGCGGCGTTGCCACCATGTTCCTGACATGGATCAAATATAAGAAACCGTCGTTCTCCCTCACGCTCAACGGCGTGCTGGCAGGACTGGTCGGGATTACAGCCGGCTGTGACATGGTATCGCCTCTGGGCGCCGTCATTATCGGCCTTATCTGCGGCACCGTGCTGGTATTCGCAATTGAGTTTATCGACCACAAGTTGCACATCGACGACCCTGTGGGTGCATCTTCCGTGCACGGAGTTTGCGGCATCCTCGGCACTCTGCTCACCGGCTTGCTCTCCACCTCCAGCGGTGCACTCTACGGCCACGGATGGGGCTTCTTCGGGGCACAATGCTTCGGTATACTGGTCATCGACCTCTGGGCAGCAGCCTGCGGCTTCGCCCTCTTCTACGGCATAAAGAAGTTGCACGGCCTCCGCGTCCCCGCCCGCATAGAAGACGAAGGCCTCGACATCTACGAGCACGGCGAAACGTGCTACAACTAAAAACAGAAAACCGCATAAAAGAAACGGCCTCCCGTGAAAAGGAGGCCGTTTCTATCTATAAACTGATTGATTACTCAGCCTTTCCGTCAGAACCGAGAACGTTCACAATCTTGTGGATGTAGAGCTTCTTCATGTTGTCGCGTGCAGGGCCCAGGTATTTGCGGGGGTCAAACTCGGCGGGTTTCTCGTCGAATACGCGGCGTATGGCAGCGGTCATGGCCAAACGGGAGTCGGAGTCGATGTTGATCTTGCAGACTGCGCTCTTTGCGGCCTTGCGGAGCTGCTCCTCGGGGATGCCGACGGCTGCCTGGAGCTTGCCGCCGTGTGCGTTGATGGTGTCAACCTCGTCCTGGGGAACTGAAGAGGAACCGTGGAGAACGATGGGGAAGCCGGGAAGCTGCTTCTCAACGCCTTCGAGCACGTCAAATGCCAGCGGCGGGGGAACCAGGCGACCAGTCTGGGGGTCGAGGGTGCACTGCTCGGGTTTGAACTTGTATGCACCGTGAGAGGTACCGATGGAGATAGCGAGGGAGTCGCAACCGGTCTTGCTTACGAAGTCAACGACCTCTTCCGGCTTGGTGTAGTGGGATTCCTCTGCAGAAACCTCGTCCTCTACGCCGGCGAGTACGCCGAGCTCAGCCTCTACGGTAACGTCAAACTGATGTGCATATTCAACAACCTTCTTTGTGAGGGCAACGTTCTCGTCGTAAGGGAGGGAACTGCCGTCGATCATAACGGAAGAGAAACCGAAATCTACGCAACTCTTGCAAGTCTCAAAGCTGTCACCGTGATCCAGGTGGAGGCAGATCTGGGGTTTCTCCCAGCCGAGTTCCTTTGCATATTCCACAGCGCCCTGTGCCATGTAGCGGAGAAGGGTCTGGTTTGCGTATGCGCGCGCACCCTTACTCACCTGCAGGATAACGGGGCTCTTGGTCTCTGCAGCAGCCATGATGATGGCCTGCAGCTGCTCCATATTGTTAAAATTGAAAGCGGGGATTGCGTATCCGCCGTCGATTGCCTTGGCAAACATCTCGCGGGTGTTGACAAGACCCAATTCTTTGTAAGAAACCATAGTTTGAATTATTTTGTGTAAATTTAAAATTCTGTCTTACCAGCAGAGCTGCAAATTTATACAAAAAAAGTAATTTTGCCCTTATGAACAGGAAAGTAATTATTTTTTCGGCTCCCTCCGGCAGCGGCAAAAGCACAGTGGTGAATCACCTTCTCTCTAAGTGTCCTCAGCTTGAGCTCTCCATCTCCGCTACTTCCCGCCCTCCGCGAGGTTCTGAGAAGGATGGAGTAGAGTACTATTTCCTGAGCAACGAAGAGTTCGAACGCCGCATCGCCAACGATGAATTTGTTGAATACGAGCAGGTTTACAAGGGACGCTACTACGGCACTCTGAAGGCCGAGCTGGAGCGTATCTGGAGCGCCGGGCACATCATAGCCTTTGATGTGGATGTCAAAGGCGGTGTCAATCTGAAGAAGATATTTGGTGACGACGCCCTCTCCGTCTTTATCCAGGCGCCTTCTGTTGAGGTTTTGCGCGAACGCCTTATAAACCGCGGTACAGATACTCCGGAGGCGATTGAAGAGCGTGTGGCCAAAGCTCAGGAAGAGATGGCTTATGCGCCGCAGTTTGACTATGTGCTGGTGAATGACAACCTGGAGGCATGTTTGAAGGAGGCGGAAGGGTTGCTGGACCAATACTGAACTGGCCGCCGCCGGGTCGCGCTTTATTTTGGCACTTTCAATCCGATGCATGCCGGGCATCTGGCAATCCTCAACTATCTGCTCCGCAAGGGTTTTGACGAGGTCAGGATGATTGTCTCCCCGGAAAGCCCCTTTAAGATAGGCAGCTATGACACCGCAGAAACCCGTCTGTCTGCCGTGCGTGGCAAGGTCGCAGAATTGTGTCCCGATGTGATTGTGAGCGATGTGGAGTATCATCTCCCACAACCTAATTATACTATAAATACCCTGCGCGCACTTCAGCAGGCCGAGCCTGACACCGACTTTGTGATAGCGATGGGTGCTGATAACATAAAGGGGATTGAGCGCTGGCGCGAGTGGGAAGAGATTGTAAATAATCATGAGATTTGGGTGTACCCGCGTAAGGGCTATTATGTAAAGCGCCTGTGCAAAAAACTTGGCGCAAGATATCTCGCTGATGCCAAGCTGGTGAATATCTCTTCAACTCAGATACGCGCAGGCAAAGCGAATAAAGAATTGATGATATGATTTATAGCGAGCTTCCGGCTGAACTATTCGAGGATATCGCCTCCCGAATCCTCTATGAAGACAATCATGTACTTGTAATCAATAAGCGGGTCGGAGAGATTGTGCAGGGCGACAAGACGGGCGACGAACCGCTCAGCGAAACTCTCAAGGCCTTCATTGCACAGCGCGACGGCAAGCCGGGGCATGTCTTTATGGGGGTGCCGCATCGCCTGGACCGTCCCGTGAGCGGCATCGCCATGTTTGCAAAGACTTCAAAGTCGCTGGAGCGGCTGAACGAGGCTTTCCGCACTGGCGGCGTCAGCAAGATATACTGGGCTCTGACCTGCTCCGCACCCAATCCGGCCGAGGCTGAACTGACAGACATGATTCTGCGCAACGAAAAGCAGAACAAATCATATATATGTAAAAACGGCAATCCCGAGGCAAAGCAGGCGCGCCTCAGATACCGCACGCTGCGCCAGTTCGACCGCTATACGCTGGTTGAGGTAGAGCTTTTTACCGGCCGTCATCATCAGATACGCTGCCAGCTTGCCGGCATCGGCTGCCCCATCAGGGGCGATCTGAAGTACGGCGCGCCGCGCAGCAACCGGGACGGCGGCATCAACCTCCATGCCCGCAGCATCACATTCAACCATCCTACGCGCAAAGAGCCTGTCACCGTGGTGGCGCCGGTAGATTGGCCGCCATTCGTGCAGGAGTAGTTTCCTAACGTCATTCTTCTCCTTTTCCTGCCATTGTGTCATATTTTGGCCGATGGCATAATCTTCGTATTTTCTATCGGCGTTGACAAAAACCGAAATCAGAAATTATAAAATATTACAGTTATGGGAAAGATTATAGGAATTGACCTTGGTACTACCAACTCGTGCGTTGCCGTGATGGAAGGCAACGAACCCGCCGTCATCATCAACAGTGAAGGCAAGCGTACCACTCCGTCCATCGTAGCATTCACCGACAACGGTGAGCGTAAAGTAGGTGACCCGGCAAAACGTCAGGCCATCACTAACCCTCAGCGCACCATCTACTCTATCAAGAGGTTCATGGGCGAGAAATATTCCAAGGTGCAGACAGAAATCAGCCGCGTACCTTTCGCAGTGGAGCGCGGTGACAACGACACCCCGCGTGTCAAGATTGACAACCGTCTCTACTCACCTCAGGAGATTTCTGCAATGATCCTGCAGAAGATGAAAAAGACTGCAGAAGATTATCTGGGCCAGACCGTTACAGAGGCTGTCATCACCGTTCCGGCATACTTCAGCGACTCTCAGCGTCAGGCTACCACAGAGGCTGGCGAGATTGCAGGTCTTAACGTAAAGCGTATCGTGAACGAGCCTACCGCAGCTGCCCTGGCATACGGCCTTGACAAGCAGAACAAGGATATGAAGGTCGCTGTGTTCGACCTCGGTGGCGGTACCTTTGATATCTCCATCCTGGAGCTCGGAGACGGCGTGTTTGAAGTTAAATCCACCAACGGTGATACCCACCTGGGCGGTGACGACTTTGACCACAAGATCATCGACTGGCTGGCCGGCGAATTCGCCGCGGAGAACGGCGGCATAGACCTGAAGAAGGACCCGATGGCCCTCCAGCGCCTGAAGGAGGCGGCCGAGAAGGCGAAGATCGAGCTTTCGAACCTCTCCTCCGCGGAGATCAACCTCCCGTACATCATGCCCGTTGACGGCATCCCCAAGCATTTGGTCAAGACCCTGACCCGCGCCAAGTTCGAGATGCTCTGCGACGATCTGTTCCAGCGCAGCATCGAGCCCTGCCGCAAGGCCCTCGCGGATGCGCACCTGTCCACTTCCGACATCGACGAAGTCCTGCTGGTCGGCGGAAGCACCCGTATCCCGAAGATCCAGGAGCTGGTGAAGAACTTCTTCGGCCGCGAACCCAACAAGAGCGTCAACCCCGACGAGGTGGTCGCCATCGGCGCCTCCATCCAGGGCGGCGTGCTGGCCGGTGACGTGAAGGATGTCCTCCTGCTGGATGTCACTCCGCTGTCTCTCGGCATCGAGACCCTCGGCGGCGTGATGACCAAGCTCATCGAGTCCAATACGACCATTCCTGCGAAGAAGTCCCAGATCTTCTCCACGGCGGCCGACAACCAGCCTTCCGTCGAGATCCGCGTCCTGCAGGGCGAGCGTCCGATGGCGAAGGACAACAAACAGATCGGAATCTTCCACCTTGACGGCATCACTCCGGCCCCGCGTGGCGTCCCTCAGATCGAAGTGACCTTCGACATCGACGCAAACGGCATTGTGCACGTGTCTGCTAAGGACAAGGAAACCGGTAAGGAACAGTCCATCAAGATTACTTCTTCTAGCGGTTTGTCTGAAGACGAAATCAACAAGATGGTGAAGGATGCCGAAGCCAACGCTGCCAAGGACAAGGAACAGCGCGAACTGGTGGACATCAGGAACCAGGCCGAACAGATGGCTTACCAGGCCGAAGGTCAGCTGAAGGAATTTGGCGACAAGCTCCCGGCCGACACCAAGAGCCAGCTGCAGGCTGCCATCGACGACATCAAGGCCAAGAAGGACAACGGCACCAAGGAAGAGATCAAGGCCGCTATGGACAAGCTCCAGGGCATGATCAGCTCCATGGC
>JAFSUF010000056.1 GCA_017445425.1 Bacteroidales bacterium
AACTCAGAGCAGGGGAGAGCATTAGAGCTTTTGATCCAACTGGCGTCGATACCTGAGAGAAGAAAGCAAGCATACGAGATTATATCGAACGCAATTCCTTCTCTTTGTCAATGTTTGAGAATGTTGCCTGTACATTACCTTTACGTAAAGGACCGTTTTGACGAGACTATGTATTTCCCTCTCTTGAAAGAGTGCCTGTCATATCTTGGGCCAGAAGCACTTGTATTACGAGGGGATGCGGTCCAATGGTGCTTTTATCACAAGCCAGAAGTGGTATGCGATTATATCGAAAGGATTGAGAAGGATCCTAAGAGCCATGTTATCCTATCGCAGATTTGTTTCTATGGGTTATGTGTGGACAATCAAAGAGACAAGTGCGGCGAGTTGCTGGAACGGATTCTCTCGCATAATGACGAGCATGTAATTGCTACAATGGTCAAAGTGTCAATGAAAATGTTCGCTGATCCTGACTACATACCGTATTCGCGAGCATATCTCGAAAGGTTTGTAACAGACGGAAGAGAAGAAGTTGTAGATTCCTATTGTTTATACTGTGATGAACTCCCTATCGACGCCTTCAACTTCTATAGAGAATTAGCTAAGTCCTGGAAGAGCCAAAAGCACCGCGATATTCATTCTCAACTTGAATATGTAACAAAATGCATAGCATCCTATCCTGTGGAGTGTTATAAATTTGTGGAAGACCAGAATTATGCAAGCATCAAAGATCAATGGATTGCAGATGAGGAAGTAGTAAAAGTGCTATTAAAGATCTATGGTAAACTGAAAGAGGATGAAGATGAAGCAACCCTCAATAAGATAATGGATCTGTTTGATGAATACATTTTCAGAGGGAATCGTGTCATTTATTCTGCTGTAGGAAAACTCAGTTAAAAAACTTCCATCAAATGCTGGAACTGATGGATATGATTGAGAGGGAGAGAAGCCCGATCAGGTCTGGTATGGCGCGACATTCAGGTCCTTTATAGCACATAATTCACAATCAAGATTCTCCATCGAGGACGTCCGCCGAGACATTTATAATTTTTATGTGGCAATAGGAGAACTTGCAATCAGATTGGACGAAAAGAAAAAAGCCGTCAGGTAACGGCTTTAAAATGAGGCTCGGACCAAAAATGGGAGGGTTGTCATCCCTTCATACGAATTCCCCTTCGACGAATCCTAATGCAAAGGTAACATTATTTTCTATAGATGCAAGTGGTATCATATGAATAATGTGTATTCAATCGGTTAGTGTTACTAACTGCCGCAGGGGCGGGAATCGTTGCTGCCGATGCGTTTTTCGGCGCTGATTGCGTTATCTGCGAATAGATGAGTTATTCTTGGTTTCTTACAGAATAGTATGCTGAAGACCAGTTGTCTTTCCAGGTAACATGACCGTTATTCTGAGGCGTTATGTTGTTGATTTCGACATAGACTTCTTTTTTCTTGCGTACATATTTGTCTTTATAGCCATTCTTGTACATTTCTACTAGAGAAAGATTTTGTCTTTCATCAAGGTCCCAAGTCGTAATTAGATAGCCGGAGTAGGGCTGAACGTGATTTGTTATAACCATACTGTCGATGGTAATGCCATAGACTTTCTCAAACTGTTGAATCTTTAGAGGAATATCTGCACGTTCCCTTTCGATAATAGTTCTTTTGATGGATTCTATTCTGTCGACCTTTGGCGCTTTGTTGCCAAAGAGTGATTCTAATGAGAACTTATTGTCGGATTTGTCAATATAGTAAGAGAGCGCAAAGCCGGTAATTATCCCGAGAATAAAAATAAGTAACTTTTTCATGCGGCTTGGCGGTTTACGAGCGGAGCTCCTCAGAAGGCATTGCAGCCGATGGAGCCAGGTCGGGGAGAAACCGGTTATGACGGATTATCGAACAGTGTTGCAAAAAGGTTTTTAGGTGTATTGCTTGCATATTCAATGAACAGTATCTACATTTGTTGTAACAAACTCATTCCGGTTATGAAACAGGATAAAAAAGACATTTTCACCAAGTTGATGGAAGATAAGAAGGCTATCATTGATAGTATACGGAATGGTGTGTCAACAGAGGCGATAGAAAAGGAGCGGAATGTCAAGTTCGTTACACCCGTATAGGTACTGGATAGAAGACGATAAGTACCTTTTTCGCACCCCTTCCGGTGCTTTGTATGTAGCCTACTTCTTGGATTTGAGCTCTCTTGCAGAGAATCTCTTTACCTTTAATTTTGACCGTGTCTCAATGGGAGACAAAGGTGTTGTAGATACGCAGGTCTGTGACACGGTGTGTACTATTCTTGCTTCCTTTTTTAAGGAGCACATCAATTCGATTTTGATTGTTTGTGACTCTGCTGATGGCAGGGAGAAGGCAAGGATGCGTCTTTTTAATGCATGGTTTGACAGGATTGCACCAGAAGGGCTTATTAAGGTAGATAGGACCGGTAGGACATCATCGTATGAACTCTTTGTTTCCATTCTTCTATGGCAAGACAACCCAGCAAAAGAGCAACTAAAAGCTCTTTTGGAGGACTATTGTAATATGGTGACATAATATTCAGCCGATAAACGAATAAAGCCGCCCTGTGGAGCGGCTTTATTCGTTCTTATAGTTAGTGCTTTACGCCTCCGCCCTACCGTGGCAGTTCTTGTATTTCTTGCCGCTGCCGCAGGGGCAGGGGTCGTTGCGGCCGACGCGTTTCTCGACGCGGATGGGGGCGTTGCTCTTGGGCTCGCTGCTGTTGGTGGCGAGGTCTGGCCTGCCGGCCTGCATACGGCTCATATCGGTGCGCTTCTCGTGTGCCTCTGTGGCGACATCCTCGGGAGCCTGCTCAATGCGGAGGTTGATTGCCATACGGAGCAGGGTAGAGAGGACATCCTTGTAAATCCCTTCGAGGGCGGTGATGAACAGCGAGAAGCTCTCGGTCTTGTACATCAGCTTGGGGTCCTTCTGCTCGTAGCTGGCGTTCTGCACGGATTGCTTGAGGTCGTCCATATCGCGCAGATGGTTCTTCCAATATTCGTCTATCACGCGCAGGGTCACAGTCTTGTATATGCTGCGGACAAGTTCCTTGCCTTTGGTGTCGTATGCCTTGCGCAGGTCAACCAGCACATTGAACACCTTGCGTCCGTCGGTTATGGGGAGGGCGATATTCTGGTAGAACATACGCTTCTTCTCATAGACGTAGTTGATTATCGGCCAGGCCTGTGCAATCAGGGTGTCGTTGCGCCTCTGCTGGGTGGCTGCAAGGTCTTCGCAAAGCTTGTCTGCGAGATCTTTCTTGCGGGCGTGGTCGTAGAATTGTTCGTCAAAGCTGACATCCACACCCAGCTGCTCCAGCAGCAGCTCCTTGAAGCTTTCGTAGTCCAGGCCGTCGTTCTTGTCCACCAGGATATCGCAATAGTCTGTGGCCATGTTGAGCACGTCCACATCGATGCGCTCGCCGGTGAGGGCGCTGCGGCGCTTGGTATAAACCACTTCGCGCTGCGAGTTCATAACGTCGTCGTATTCCACAAGGTTCTTGCGGATGCCGAAGTTGTTCTCCTCCACCTTGCGCTGGGCGCGCTCGATACTGCCGGAGAGCATCTTGCTCTGCAGCGACTCGCCCTCCTTCATACCCATATTGTCCACAACCTTGGCGATGCGTTCGCCTCCGAAGAGACGCATCAGGTTGTCTTCAAGCGAAATGAAGAAGATTGAGCTGCCCGGGTCGCCCTGACGTCCGGCGCGGCCGCGCAGCTGACGGTCCACACGGCGACTGTCGTGACGTTCGGTGCCGATGATGGCCAGGCCGCCGGCCGCCTTGACCTCGTCGGTGAGCTTGATGTCGGTGCCACGGCCCGCCATATTGGTGGCGATGGTAACTGTACCCTTTTCACCGGCGTGGGCCACAACCTCGGCCTCGCGGGCATGCTGCTTGGCGTTGAGCACCTGATGCTTGATGCCCCGCATCTTGAGCATACGGGAGAGGAGTTCGGAAATCTCGACGCTGGTGGTGCCGACCAGAACAGGGCGGCCCTGAGCGATGAGATTCTCGATCATGGCGATTACGGCGTTGTATTTATCTTTCTTTGTGCGATATATCAAGTCGTCCTGGTCATCGCGGATTACCGGCTTGTTGGTGGGGATTACCACTACGTCCAGTTTGTAAATCTCCCAGAACTCACCAGCTTCGGTCTCTGCCGTACCGGTCATACCGGACAGCTTGTGGTACATACGGAAGTAATTCTGCAGCGTAATGGTGGCAAAGGTCTGGGTGGCGGCCTCTACCTTCACGCTCTCCTTGGCCTCCACAGCCTGGTGCAGACCGTCGCTCCAGCGGCGACCCTCCATTATACGTCCCGTCTGCTCATCTACGATCTTGATCTTGCCGTCGATTATCACATAGTCCACGTCCTTCTCAAACATAGCGTATGCCTTGAGCAGCTGGCTCACTATGTGCATACGCTCCGCCTTGAGGGAGTAGTTGGCGTAGAGTTCGTCCTTCTTGGCCTTCTTCTCTTCTGCAGCGAGACTGGCATCCTGGTCTATCAGGGCTACGGCATCGCCAAGGCGCGGCATCAGGAAGAATTCCGGATCGCCCACGGCGTCGGCCAGCACGTCGTTACCCTTGTCGGTGAGTTCCACGCTGCGCTGCTGCTCGTCAATCACAAAGTAAAGGTCATTGGTGATTATGCGCTGCTCGATATCCTTCTCCGTGAAGGCATCGCGGATAATCTTGCTCTGTACATCCTGAAGGATGACCTTGATGCCGGGTTCGCTGAGGTATTTGATGAGCGGACCGTACTTGGGCAGACCCTTGTAAGCCTTGAGCAGCTTGATCTCGCCTTCGTCCTTCACCCGTCCCTCGGCGATCAGCTTCTTGGCCTCGTTCAGGAACTGGTTCACTATCTGCCGCTGAGCGGAGTAGAGCTTCTCTACATAGGGCTTGTACTCCACGAAGGTCTGGTCGGTGGTGCGCTGTACGGGGCCCGATATGATCAAAGGGGTACGGGCATCGTCTATCAGCACGGAGTCGACCTCATCCACGATTGCGAAGTGGTGCTTGCGCTGCACCAGGTCGTTGGGGTTGATGGCCATGTTGTCGCGCAGGTAGTCGAAGCCGAACTCGTTGTTGGTACCAAAGGTGATATCGGCCTGATATGCCCTCTGACGACCTTCGCTGTTTGGCTCGTGCTTGTCTATGCAATCTACCTTGAGGCCGTGGAACTGGTAGAGCGGACCCATCCACTCGCAATCACGCTTGGCCAGATAGTCGTTCACGGTGACGACGTGTACGCCCTTGCCGCCCAGTGCGTTGAGGAATACGGGGAGGGTGGCCACCAGGGTCTTGCCTTCACCCGTCGCCATCTCGGCAATCTTGCCCTGATGCAGAACGATACCGCCTATGAGCTGGACGTCGTAGTGCACCATATCCCACGTCATAGGGTTGCCGCCGGCCAGCCAGGTGTTCTTCCAGATGGCGTAGTCGCCGTCTATGTTCACATAGTCGCACTTTGTGCTGAGCTCGCGGTCGGCATCTGAGGCCTTCACGCGGATCGTGGGGTTCTCCTTAAAGCGGCGGGCGGTGGACTTCATAATTGCGAATGCCCTTGGCAGCGCGTCGTCCAGCGCTTTCTCCAGCTCCACGTCAATCTCCTTGACCAGGTTGTCGAGGCGGGTGGCCAGGCGCTCTTTCTCGCTCACACTTATCTCCACCTCGGAGAGCTGCTCGCGGATATTTGCGGCCTCCGCCTCCTGTGTGGCGGTGCGCTCTGCGATGGACGCCTTCAACTGCTGGCACGCATTGCGCAACTCATCGTCGCTCATACGGTCCAGGGTGTCGTATTCAGCCAGTATTTTGTTCAGTATTGGTTTGAGCTGCCGCATGTCCCTGTCAGCCTTGGAACCGAACAGACTCTTAAGAAAATTTGCCATAATTCTTCCGGTTAAACAAAATAAAGGTGACACATTGTCAGAATGCGCCACCTTTACCTCGGGTAAAAATAGCTTTTCAGAATTTTTTTATTCGTCCTTCACAATTGCGCCCATAGGACATACATCGGCACAAGCGCCGCACTCTGCGCACAAATCGGCATCGATGTTGTATTTATCTCCAGCGGAGATGGCGCCAACAGCGCATTCATCGATACAAGTGCCGCAAGCAGCGCAATCATCAGTAATTTTGTAAGCCATAATGTTAGTTTTATAGTTTCGTTAGATTATACAAAGTAAAGCATTTTCTCAAAAATATTGCCAATTAATAGTATATTTGTGGATAAATAATTGTTGACAGATGAAGATTAACGCAACAATTCCCCTGATAGTCCTGCTGTTTGCGATGTGTGCGGTCCTCCCTGCCGCAGCGCAGGATAGTGACGTCCGCCCTGAAGAAGAGGTGGTGTCCTTTAACGAGAAGGTCCACGACTTCGGCGACCTGCTGCTCTCCGACAAGAGCGTCAGCTGCAAGTTTGAGTTCACCAACATCAGCAAAAAGCCGATTGTGGTACACAACGTGGTTTCTAGCTGCGGATGTACAGTGCCGGAGTGGACCAGGGAGCCTGTGCGCCCCGGCGGCAAAGGAGTCATTGAGGTCACATATAAAAATGACCAGGGCGCCTATCCGTTCAGCAAGTCAATCACAGCTTACATATCAGGAGTCAACCGGCCGGTAATTCTCCATATAAAGGGTGTGGTATATGACAAGAAGCTCAGCCTTAAGGAGATGTACACCAATACCATCGGCGGTGTGCTCGGCACCCGCGAGAAAACCCTGCTGATTGGCAATATGCTCCAGGGGAAGTCGCGTACCGATGCGACCTCCATAGCCAACCTCTCCAAAAAGCCGATTAAGGTGGAGGTGGCATGTGAAGATCCGGCCCTCAAAATGACCGTAACTCCCAACCCCATCCCGGCGGGCAAGAAGGCAACCCTGTCATACACCGTGAATACCTCCCTCGGAGAGAAAAAGTGGGGCAGGAGCGAGTATATCGCAACGTTTGTAATTGACGGGAAGCCGGCTGCCGAGAAGGTCAAGGTGGAGGCCACTATTGCCGATAATTTTGACAATTACACCACCGCTATGAAAGAGAAGGCCCCGGTGGCTGGCTTTGACAAGGGGTATCTGGACCTGGGCGAGGTTGAGAAGGGGTCTAAGGTGGATCACACTATCGTGGTGAAAAACACAGGCAAGACCCCCCTGATTATTTACAAGGCAGATTCTGACGACGGACGTGCCGAAATCGTTACCAAGACCCCGGTGAAGATTGCTGCGGGCAAGAGTGGCGAGATAAAGATCAAATACGATACATCTACCCAGACTGGCGAATTTGTGAGCATAGTGACCCTTACCACAAACTCCCCGCTCCGTCCGCGTCTGGATTTCTTCATCAATGGATGGATTAAGTAGCTGTTTTGAAATGGAAAAGCAAGGCGACTTTTTTGACGATTACAAAAACGATGATTCTGCACTCAAGGTGAACGACGGTATCAAGCAGCCGCCGGTGATTAATCCGTATCTGGCTGACCGCCCCTTGCGCCGGCCCCGCATCAAGAGCGTCGACGAGTATATGGCGGGCATAGAGGCGGGGGATACCACTATCCTGAGCCAGGCGATAACCCTGGTGGAGAGCCTCTCCCCTGAGCACCGCAAGGTGGCCGGTGAGATAATTGCCCGCTGCCAGAGGCTTGCGGCTGACCGCAAGACAATGCGCATAGGCATAACAGGTGTCCCCGGTGTGGGGAAGAGCACCTTCATAGAGGCTTTCGGCAGCCACATAACCGCCCGTGGACATAAACTCGCCGTGCTGGCCATAGACCCCTCCAGCGAGCGCACCAAAGGTTCTATCCTGGGTGACAAAACCCGTATGGAGACGCTGGTACGCGACCCCAAGGTGTTTATCCGCCCCAGCCCCAGCGCCGGTTCGCTGGGAGGTGTTGCCCGCCGCACGCGGGAGACCATACTGCTGTGCGAGGCGGCTGGTTACGACGTTTTATTCATAGAGACGGTAGGTGTCGGGCAGAGTGAGACCGCAGTCCACTCCATGAGCGACTTTTTCCTGCTGCTGATGCTCTCCGGTGCTGGAGATGAGCTGCAGGGCATCAAGCGCGGCATCATGGAGATGTCAGACTTGATAGCTATCACCAAGGCCGACGGCAACAATGTGGAGAAGGCCAAGGTGGCCCGCTCGCTTTATGCCAGCGCGCTGCACCTTTTCCCGCCGACAGAATCGGGATGGGTCCCCACCGCGGTGACCTCTTCTGCCGTTACCAAAGAGGGCTTGGACGATATAATGAAGAAGCTGGAGGAGTATTTTGAACTTGTAACCGGCAACGGATTCTATCTGAAACGTCGCCGTGAGCAGGCCCGCTACTGGATGTACGAGAGCATAAACGAGTCTCTCAAGGATATGTTCTATGAGAGCGAGACAATAGGTCGTCTGCTTCCCGACTACGAGCAGGCGGTGCTTGAGGGCAAACTCGACTCTTTTGCTGCAGCAGAAGAGCTGATAGAGAAATACAATAGTTAATTTATGGAGTTGATACTGGATGCGCTGCTGAGCGCCGTGCAGATTACCGGTCTGGTTATCATCATGATGATGCTGATCGAGTGGATCAATGTGACTTCCGGCGGTCAGATGGGGGCGCATCTTGGGCGTTCGCGCTTCGGTCAGGTGTTGTTGGGAGGTTTTTTGGGGGTGATACCCGGTTGTATGGGTGGATTTGCGGTAGTGTCGCTCTACTCTCACGGGATGATATCTTTCGGCGCCCTGATTGCGATGCTGATAGCCTCTTCTGGCGACGAAGCCTTCCTGATGCTGGCGATGTTCCCCGGCAAGGCCATGCTCCTCTTTGTGGCACTGCTTGTAATAGGTATTGCAACGGGCATGGTAGTGGATATGCTTTCTGCCAATAAAGCGCCGCGCACCTACTGCGACGAGCATTTTGAGGTGCACGGGGGCGACAATCACGGCATCGGCGCCAGCTGGAACAATTTCAAGAAGGCATCCTGGCAGAGAATAGTCCTGATGATTGGCATCGGTGCATTCATCGCAGCGCTGGCGCTGGGGATGCTGGAGCATGAGCACGAGCCTTCTGCTGCGGGGCACTTCAATGTATTTGATGAGTATTGGATCAACCTGCTGTTTGCCGTATGCTCCCTTTTAGCCCTCTGGGCGGCAGCGTTCGGCAGCGACCATTTTGTGCACGACCATCTCTGGAACCATGTTGTAAAGAAGCATCTGCTGCGCATCTTTCTATGGAGTTTTGGTGCGTTGCTGCTGATAGAGGCGGGGATGCGCTACTTTGACCTGGAATCGATTGTGAAGGGCAATATCCCTATCCTGATACTGCTGGCGGTGCTCATTGGCCTGATCCCGGAGTCGGGGCCGCACCTGATATTTGTGACCATGTTTGCCGGGGGATTGATACCTTTTTCCGTGCTGCTGGCCAGCAGCATTTCCCAGGACGGACACGCCAGCCTCCCTTTGCTGGCAGAGACCAAGGCGGGTTTTCTCACGGCAAAAATAATCAACGCCGCTGTGGCTGCGGCGTTGGGTTATGCTTTATTCCTCTTTGGATTATAAGGCGTATTAAAACCTCTCTTTGATATTGTAAACATTCCTGCCGGAAGAGTTGCGTGATATCAGCTCCGCAAGGAACCCGGTGAGAAACAACATTACGCCAATCAGGAGGCAAACGATGGCGGCGTAGAACAGCGGCTGGTCTGCTACCTGGCGGAAGGCGAGGCCGTGGCTCTGGCGGAAAAGTTTCTCTACGACAAGCCACACGGAACAGATGAATCCAGCCAGGAACATCAATGTGCCGACAACCCCGAACAGGTGCATGGGCTTACGTCCGAACTTCTGGAGGAAAGATATTGTCATCAGGTCCAGGAAGCCGTTCATAAACCGCTCCATTCCAAACTTGCTGGAGCCGTATTTGCGGGCCTGGTGCTTCACAACCTTCTCGCCGATCTTTTCGTAACCGGCGTTCTTTGCCAGGTAAGGTATGAAGCGGTGCATCTCGCCATATACCTCAATGCTCTTGACTACCTCCGACCGGTATGCCTTGAGGCCACAGTTCATGTCGTGCAATTTGATGCCGGTCACCTTGCGGGCGGCCCAGTTGTATATCTTGGAGGGGATATTTTTGGTGAACTTGTTGTCGTAACGCTTCTTTTTCCAGCCTGAAACCAGGTCGTATCCCTCTTCCCGGATCAAACGCATCAATTCCGGAATCTCGGCGGGGTCGTCCTGCAGGTCGGCGTCCATCGTTACCACGATGTCGCCCTGCGCAGCCTCGAATCCGCAGTAGAGGGCGGCCGACTTGCCGTAGTTGCGGCGGAAGCGGATGCCGTGTATCCGGCCGCACTCCTTCTTCAGAGACAGGATTCTATCCCAGGAGCCGTCGGTGCTGCCGTCGTCCACCATTATTATCTCATATTCGCATCCGGTGCCATCCAGGGTGGAATTGATGCTGGAGACGAGTTCTGTAAGCGACTCCTCCTCGTTAAAGAGGGATATGACTATAGACAGGTCCATCAATTAAGCGAGTTCGTCCTCTTCCTGCTTCCCCTCGTCGCTAAAGATATCTTTCTTGCGGGTGGAGGAGTTTGCGATAGCGGCCACTATAAGTCCAAAGACAAAGTCCTTGATAAAGGTAGAGAAGAAGGCTATGCGGGGGTAGTGGTCCATCATCCTCTCCATTATGCCTTGGCCTTCCGCAGGCATCATGCTCAGTGACTGGGTCATAGCTTCATCAAGCTGCTCCATCAGGCTGGGGAACAGCCATGCAATGGCGGCGGCATCGTAGAATGCGCATACCAGGGAAGAGAGCAGCACCGTGCAAAGGGCAAAACCCATGGGATTCTCTCCGGTGGTGGCGGCATATTGTTTCATAAAGGTTACGAGCAGCCAGATAGAAGCCACGGTGCGCACCAGGAAAGCCAGCAGGCTTACTATGGTATTGCCGGGTAAGATGTAGGTAATTGTGTTGCAGACAATAGTTATCAGCGCCAGCAGCAATCCTTTCACTGCGGCCTGGCTCCATTTGTATCCGTTACCAAATTCACTCATAGTGTTTCCTGTTTGAGATTTACGCAAATGTAATAATTTGTTTTAACTTTGCACGATTATTAGTGGAATAACAAATTAACACAGATATGATAAAGATTACTTTTCCCGACGGTGCCGTCAAGGAATACAACCAGGGCATTACCGCTTATGAGATTGCGCAGGGCATAAGTCCGCGACTCGCAGCCGATGTCATTGTGGCAACCGTAAATGGCGAAATTTATGACCTTGACCGCCCTATCAACTCCGATGCGGAGCTCAAGTTGCACAAGTGGGAGGACAAGGAGGCCAAGAAAGCCTTTTGGCACTCCTCCAGCCACCTTATGGCGGAGGCCCTGGAGGCGCTCTATCCCGGCATCAAATTCGGTATCGGTCCGGCAATCGACAACGGTTTCTACTATGACGTGGACCTTGGCGATACCACCATCTCTGATGAAGACCTGCCAAAGATAGAGGCAAAGATGATGGAGCTGGCCCGCAACAAAGAGAGTTTTGTGCGTACAGACGTCCCCAAAGCGGAGGCTATGGCAAAATTCACCGCAAAGGGCGACCAGTACAAATGTGAACTGATAGACGGCCTTGAAGACGGCACGATATCATTCTATACCAACGGTAATTTCACTGACCTGTGCCGCGGCCCTCACCTTCGCGACACATCGATGATAAAAGCTATAAAGCTGCTGAGCATCGCAGGTGCCTACTGGCGCGGCGACGAGCACAATAAGATGCTCACCCGCATCTACGGTATCACCTTCCCCAAGAAGAGTATGCTGGATGAATATCTAGTGATGCTTGAGGAGGCTAAGAAGCGCGACCACCGCAAGCTTGGTCGCGAGATGGAGCTGTTTACCTTCTCCAACCGTGTCGGGCAGGGGCTGCCGCTCTGGCTCCCCAAGGGCGCCGACCTGCGCGGCCGTCTGCAGGAGTTCCTCCAGAAGGTACAGAAGAGATACGGCTATCTGCCCGTCATCACCCCTCACATCGGCAGCAAAGACCTCTATGTCACCAGCGGTCACTGGGCACATTACGGTGCCGACAGTTTCCGTCCCATAACCACCCCGCAGGAGGGCGAGGAGTATCTGCTCAAACCGATGAACTGCCCTCACCACTGCGAGATCTACCGCAGCAAACCCCGCTCCTACAAGGACCTGCCGCTCCGCTTTGCA
>JAFSUF010000057.1 GCA_017445425.1 Bacteroidales bacterium
AGTTGGTTAGAGCGCTACACTGATAATGTAGAGGTCCGCGGTTCAACTCCGCGCGGTCCTACCACTGGGGGACTAGCTCAGTTGGCTAGAGCACCTGCTTTGCAAGCAGGGGGTCAAGGGTTCGACTCCCTTGTTCTCCACACGAAGAGGGTGACTAATAAGAGATTATTGGTCACTCTCTTTTTTATTCCTCTATTGCTGACAATCCGTCAAACCAGAGCACGCCGAATGGCTTCAGAACACGCTATATGGCACGTCGCCGCGTTTTAGGCGATGATATCGTCATCTGAAGCACGACACCCCTTCTCAGAATGCACTGTGGGGCACATTATCGTGCTTTAGTTTGGCGAGTTTGCTGTGGGCGGAGACTGATAGTGTTAATAACGTCCAGGGAAATGGGACGTTATGCGCATATAAGGCCGATTTTGTCAGTAACGTCCGTGTTTAGGGGACGTTATCGATACTTCAAGGAAAAGGGTGCTTGCGACTCCTTCTGTTTCTACTCATCCCCCACACCCCCTTCAGTGGGACGGGGTTTGCGGATCACCTTCATAAAGCGAATTTCTATTGTAGAATGCTGGAATAGGAGGCTTCTGCGATGCATCCGCCTTTATGCGAAGCTGCTGCCGCCGAGGAATTCGCGCAAGAGCGAGGTGGCGGGGATCTCTTTGTCGGAAACAGGGGTGAAATAGCGGATGAACTTGAGGAGGCGGTGAGCCTCGCTGTATTCCGGCCGGTTTTTGGGGACGGTGCGCAGAATCTGCTCCGCGTGGTTGCGCATGACCGCAAACTCAAGCAAGTAGGCGCTGTTGAACATAACGTCGGCCTGTTCCTGGAAGGGGAGTATCCATTTTTCCTCTGCATCGCACACGCTGGGCCACTGGCTGATGGTCTCAACGGCGGTGAAAGCCCCCTTGTTGTAGTCCCTTACTATCCGCCTGAGAAGACGATTGTCGCTGGTAGGTATGGAGTTGTGGTTGTCGAGCGAAGTGCTTGTGAGCGTATTGATGAAGATACGGTATTTGCTTTTGTCGTCAACCGAGGGGAGCAGCGCCGGGTTGAGTGCGTGTATGCCCTCGATTAGCAGAATGCTGCCGCGGTTCAGGCGCACCTTGCGCCCGTTGTATTCCCTCAGGCCAGTCACAAAGTTGTAGCTGGGCATATCCACGGTCTCTCCGGAAAGCAACTTGCGCACATCGCTCTCCAGATATGCGTGGTCCACAGTCTCAAAATTGTCAAAGTCATATTTGCCGTCGGGCAGCAGCGGTGTTTCCACCCGGTTTACAAAGTAGTCGTCTGTAGATAATGACACCGGCCGCAGTCCGCAGGCCTTCAGCTGGACGCTGAGTCTCTGGCAGAAAGTTGTCTTTCCGCTGGAACTCGGGCCGGTGATGAGCACCACCTTGAGCGGGTCTTTGCGCTGGCGTGAGCGCCTGTAGATATCCTCCGCAATCTGCACGATCTTTTTCTCCTGCAGCGCCTCAGCCACCTGGATCAGCTCGCTTGCATGTCCGCTCAGGCACGCCTGGTTTACATCTCCCACATTGCTGAGCCCCATAATGATGTTCCACCGCAGATTCTCGCGGAACACCTCAAAGGTGTGCGGCTGGTCAATCCGCTTGATAACCTGGTCAGGATTGTGCCTGTCCGGGAGGCGGAGCAGCATACCGTCGCAGTATTTCTCCAGTTCCCATGTCTCGAGATAGCCGGCGGAGGGGACCAGTCGTCCGTAATAGTAATCCGCAAAGTCGCCCAGGGTATAATACTCTGTATAAACCTCTTCGCTGGTCTCAAACAGCTTTACCTTATCTTCATAACCACGTTTGGCAAACAGCTTCACCACATCTTCAGTGGGAGCGTCGTACCTGTGGAACTGGATATCTTCTGACACAATCTGGAGCATCCGTGCGCGGATTCTTGAGACATCATCGTCGGTAAGCTTCTTGTGGCTCTTTTTCTTCAGGTTGCAATAATACCCGTTTGCGATGGGATGCTCCAGATAAATGCGCCCGCCGGGGACTACATCGTGGGTGGCCTTGCACAGCAAGAAGCAGAGCGAGCGGAAGTAGACCCGCATTCCGCTCTTTTGCCGCACGTCCAGGAATTCTACGGTATTGCTGTTATACGCCTTGTAACGCAAGCCCTGCGAAACATTGTTCACCTTTGCGGAAACAATCGGGTAGGGGTGCTCAAACTGCCCCTGGAACTCTTCCAGGATCTCGAACAGATAGACGCCTTCAGGAAACTCTTTGGTGGTGCCGGTATTCTTGCAGTGTACCTGTATCATAATTATTTTTTCCAAAGATAATCATTCTTTCAATTCTTTTAAGTACATTAGCGCGATAATTAAATGCCAAAGATTTTACATTCTATGAAACACTTTTCTGTTATGGTGGTCGCGGCACTCCTCGCGATGGTCGCTTGCACAAACGAGCCGGAAATCAGCATCGACCGGACTGACCTGCAAATGGATTACAAGGGCGGCAGGTGCGAATTCAACGTATCGTCCAATTGTGAGTGGGAAATCATATGCGACAGCGATAACGAGGATTTGCTGACCATCTCCCAGACAGAGGGCCCCAGCGGTGAGCAGACAATCCAGGTTATTGTGAATGAGAATAAGTCCACAAGCATCCTGAACCACTACTTTACCGCTGTTGCGCACGGTAAAAAGCGGAATGCTCTCGCTTATTTCACCATCACGCAGGGCGCCCCGGCTTATGTGATTTTCAGCAAGAATGTTTATACGGCAGATTATATTGGCGGCGAGTATGAGTTCACCGTCTCCTCAAACTTCCCCTGGAGTATCAGCGTCAAGGGCGAGGGTATCACCGTAGAGCCCATGTCCGGGACCCCAAAGACAAAGGCTGATGGCGACGATGAGGAGGAAGAGGAGGATGAGAACGCCAGCAAGATCACCGTTACCATAGATGAATACGAGGGCGATGTGAACCGTAAGTTTGAGCTTACGGTGACGGCTATTGGCGATGACACTGTGGTCTCTGACCAGCTCGTCATTACCCAGAACCGCCCCTTGCTGGTCATTGGCAAGCGTGAGTATCCTATCAAGAAGATGGGTGACGGCCGCTGGTGGATGGTGCAGAACCTCTGCTACTCCCAGAAAGGAGTCACTATCGGAGATGGTTCATGCGGTATCTGGTATCCCTGCAGCGACACCGCACTTGATTTTGACAGCAGTGAAGCCGGTATCATAGCGAAGGGTCTGCTCTATTCAGATGCCACCGCTTTTGATGCAAACATAACTGCTACCACTGCAAGGAGGATGGAGAACACCCCTCAGGGCATCTGTCCCGATGGATGGCACATCCCCAAGCTGAAGGAGTATCTCGCCCTGGTGGGCAAGAGCACAGACCCTAACGTCGAGGTTAATACCGATGCTCCTTATTACGATGCTGCCCGCGGCCGCGGTTCACTCTCCATGCTTGAAGAGGCCGGGTTCAACACTACCTTGTCGGGATATGTCATGGGTAGGAGCAAGGGATTCGAGGCTAACGGCGATATCCAGGGATATCTTTCCTCCTGGGGTTATATCACCACAAGCTACCTGTTCTGCTCTACCGCATACTCCGGCACTATGTGGTACGCCCTTGTCCTCAACAGGACGGCAAACACTGCCGAAGTCGCCATGATGAGTAACTTTACCACCTCACGCCCCTTCGCAGGCAGCGTGCGCTGTATTAAAGACGAATAATCGATGAACAGAGGGAAAATAACTGCAATCATTGCCGCGGTCATATTGCTTGCTGCGGCAGTGTTCGTTTACTTCAAATTCTATTTTGTGTTTGGCAGCGGCGTAAAGGCCGGCGAACTCAACCAGATCGTTTACAAGGGGTGGGTGTGGAAAACCTACGAAGGACGCCTGATCCAAACCGGCTTTAAAGGTGCCAAAGGTGGCGGGTCGCTGCAGTCCAATGAATTCAACTTCTCCGTTGTTAACAAGAGAATCGCCGATTCGCTCATGCGTTGCAGCGGTAAACAGGTAGAGTTGCATTATAAGGAGTATAACGGGATGCTCCCGTGGAGGGGGATGCAGCGTTACGTTGTGGACAGTATAATCTGTGTCACGCCAAGCCCTGCGGTGAACACCATTCCAATCATTCCGGAGCCGGAAGATGGCACCTTCTCTTTATAGCTGTTGAGAATTCCGGCGCCAGAAGCGCATCAACAGCCCTTTTTTCTTATATATCGACGCCAGAAATGCAGCGTCGATTTTTTTTGCCCCCTTGGAACGTTCCAGAAAGGAATCGCGGCGTTCCAGCGCTATCTCAGGGTCTGTTATCAAGGCAATAACCTCATTATTGATTATCAGGCTGCGATAATCGAGGTTCAACGAGCCTATGACAGACAGGTAGTTGTCGCAGATGATGGTTTTAGAATGGTCAAATCTCCCCGTGGTTAAGATTATGGATATGCCCTCTTCAATACATTCCTTAAAGAAAGAGCTGTTGGCGGTGTCCATTACTATTACGTCGGCTTTGGCTGGAATCATGATCCTTACGTCCACTCCGCGTCCGGAGGCATCTTTCATGGCTTTCAGAACGGGCTCTGTAGGACAGAAGTATGGGGTTTGGAAATATACGTAGTGCTTGGCCATCTGCAAGATGCGGCATACCCCCTCTTCAAGGAAGTGGTCACCGCCTCTGCCGCTTGCAACCTGTACGGTCTTGTCGTGGAAGGTACAGGGTGTCGGGATCATGGTCTCCAAATGGCTGAAGGTGGTGATTATTGTATCCTCTTCTGCCAGGCGTTTTGCCATCCCGCGTTTTAAGGCCGGCCCCATCCGCTCTGCCCACATTTGGGAGAACAACCTGGCAAGTGATGATACGGCAGGCCCCTGGATGCGCAGGTGGGCGTCGTCCCATTTATCGCGGTAGGGTATGCCCAAATTCATGCCTCCGGTGTATCCCACCTTGCCGTCTATAATCAGAATCTTCCGGTGATTACGGCAGTTGATGCCATGGAACATCTCCCAAAGCTGGTGTTCCGTGTCTGTGAAAAACTGCAACTTTGCCCCTGCTTTGCGGAGCTCATCATAGTACGCCTTATGGATGAAAGCATTGGCCACGTCATCTAAAAGGATCTTCACCTCGACCCCTTCCCGCAACTTGCGGATTATAAGGTCGCGAATCCTGAGTCCGGATGCATCTTCCCTCCAGCGGTAGTACTCAATCCAGATGTATTGCCTTGCAGAGGCGATATCTGCCTCTAACAGATCCCACTTGCGGCGGCCCGTGGTTATGATGTCCAGGTCGTTTCCGTCGCTGGGCATCATGCTGGCATCTCCGCGACTGAAGTAACGTGCCAGCTCAAGAAATGCAGGTTCCATGGGGTCGGCGGCACAACACAACCAACCCTGCGCCATACCCAGCAGGCAAATCAGGGATATGCACAGAATGCAGTTCCGCATAGACAGGGTTAACCGATGCTAAGCGTCTTTCTTTTTGAAGAGTTTCTCTGCGCTCTCCTTGGCGTCGTTATAAACGACCCTGGCTGCATCTGCCACTCTGTCGGCTATCGCCTCGTTACGCTCCTTGCGCTCTTCTGGGGATAGATTAGCGTAGTCCTTTACCTTGCCAATCACCTCGTCGGTACCCTGCTTTACCTTGTCAAAGACCTCGCCGGCCTCCTGCTTCACATTCTCAAAAGCGTCACCGGCTTCGTCCTTGATGGCGGCACCGGCTATATTCAGAGCTTCGCCGGCCTTTTGGGCAGCATCCTGCATTCTCTCCTTGAAAGAGACTTTGCCATCCTTATTAAGATCTCTGGGATCAAATTCCTGTTTCTCTTCACACATAATAAACGGTATTATATTATTTGCAATGTTTATCAAGCCAGTCGAATACCTCCCGGTGCCAGTAGATGCAGTTCTGCGGTTTCAGCACCCAGTGATTCTCGTCCGGGAAGAGGAGCATCTTGCTCTCAACGCCCATCATCTGTGCAGCGTTGAAGGCAGCCATTCCCTGGTCGTAGGGGACCCGGAAATCCTTCTCGCCGTGGATTACCATAATGGGGGTGTCCCAGTTCTTCACCATAGTGTGGGGGGAGTGGTCGTAGAGCTTGCGCGCTGCCGGATTGTCGCTCCAGGGGGCACCGGACTGGGGAACATCCGGCATAGCAACGCCGCCGTTGTCCCAGTTGGGGAACCACATCTCTTCCGTCTCCATATACATGTGCTCTTCATTAAAGATGCCGCAATGGGCAATGAAGGCGCTGAAACGTTTCTGATGGGTTCCGGCAAGGTTATATACAGAATAACCGCCGTAGCTGGCGCCTATTGCCGCCATCTTGCCTACGTATGGCTCAGCGAGCAAAGCATCGGCAGCAGTGAGATAGTCCTCCATGTTCTGACCAGTATAGTCTCCGGAAATCTGCTCGCACCAGGCCTGTCCGAAACCGGTTGTGCCATGGCGGTTAGGGAGCACCACCACATACCCCTGGGATGCCATAAGGCGATAGTTCCAGCGGGTTGACCAGCTCTGGCTGAAGCAGCTCTGGGGGCCGCCGAGGCACACCAGAATAGAGGGATAAACTTTCTTGGGGTCGAATTTTGGCGGATATAATACCCATGTGAGCATCTTGCCGCCATCGGTAGTCGTCAACCAACGGTCTTCAACCTTGATATCTTCCAGTTGTTCAATGATATAGTCGTTTTCGTGGGTAAGCTGGACCCAGTTGCCGTCGGCAGGGTTTACCGCCACGATCTCCGCCGGACGCATCATAGAGGTGTTGGTAGTGACAATCATATCGTTGCCAAAGGTATCCACAGTAAATCTGGGACCGGCAAAATCAAACCACTCATTTTCCGGGGTCACGCGCGTCAATGTACCGTCTGCCAAGTTGGCCTTCCATATCTGGCCGAGTCCCTCCACAACAGCAGAGAACCAGATGCTGCTGCCGTCCGGGCTCCATGCGGGACTCTCTACATTATATGTAAACCTGGAAGTGAGTTCGCGGCGGGTGCGGGTGGCAAGGTCCATCACAAACAGGCGGACCCGGTCTGCCTCGTAGCCTCCGCGTTCCATACTGAGCCAGGCAATCATGCTCCCGTCAGGAGAGAATACCGGGTCGGTGTCGTATCCCGGCATCCCTTCTGTGAGGTTCTCGCAGGTCTTCAATGCCACATCGTAGAGATAAATATCCGTGTTGGTTGAGAATGCATAATCCCGGCCGGTAGCTTTGCGGCAGGAATAGGCTATGTACTTGCTGTCCGGACTCCAGTTGAGCTGCTCCAAGCCGCTCCATGGCTCTGTGGGGAGTTCGAACGGTTCGCCGTCAAGTATGTCAACTCCCTTGCTGAACGCTCCCCGCGGTTTGAAGTCTGCTATGTATGTGTGGGGGATATACTCCACAAAATGGTCCCAGTGGCGGTACATCAGGTTGTCTATGGTGCGTACGTTGGCCCTCTTAAGGTCGGGGTAACGGTCGGTCGGGGCGGTGTAATTCTTGAAATCGGCTGTGTAAAGCACCTTCTTTCCGTCGGGAGAGAATTTGAACTCGCCAATGAAATTGGGTACTTTGCTGGCGAGACGCTCCCCTTTGCCGTCCGGCTTGCATACGTACATCTGTCCCATCCTGACATATGCGATCTTATTGCCTCCGTCTATCCAGCGGGCGTTGGTGATGCTCGATTTGGCCTTGGTAATCTGCACGGGATTGCTGCCGTCGGCGTCCATTACAAATAACTGGCGGCACTCTATGTTGCGCTCTATATCGGTATAGGTTACGCCGTATAGGATCTTGCTGCCGTCGGGAGATGGTTGCGGGTCAGAAACCTTGCCCATAAGGCGCATAACTTCAGGGGTGTAATGGTCGGCTTTGACGCGCGGCTTCTTTACATATTGGTTGTTCATGGCGCAGGATGCAAGCATCATCACGAGGATTGATATGGTAATAATGCGTTTCATATATAAATTACATTATAGGGAATACTACAAAAACGGCAGCGTCCCAGATTGCATGGGAGACAATCAGGGCCGGCAGCCATTGCGGCTTGAGGTAATAAAGCAGGCCCCACACAGCTCCAGCCACAAGCGCGGCCATTACCAGCATAAAGTTAAAGGACCAGATGTGGATAAGGGTGTAGGCGGCCAGAGTTATGAGCGCTGCCGTCAAACGTCCCCTCTTGCGGCCGGTTCCGCTCTCCAGCATGTCTCCGATTGCCTTTTGCAGGCAGCCCCGCCAGAATATCTCCTCCGCCGGACCTGTGAGCAGCAGTAACTGAGCCGCCAGCAGCCACTTCATGGAGCCGTCCTTGAGGGCATAAATGTTATCCACCTGGGGCCGAGCAAAAGAGAATATCAGGCTGGAGAGTTTGTCCCCCAGATAGAAAATGCCCCACATTACAGCGGCAATAGCAACCCCGAGTAAAACCTGGGACAAGTTGAACTCAAGCCCTTTATGCCAATCCGGGAAGAAAATGAACCCCAGCGTAAGGAGGATGCAACTGCTGGCTGCCATGGCGCCCCAGAACGGCACATGCGGCGCCGTCCATGGGCTGAACATGATAAACCACAGCACGGCCGCGACAATTATCGCGGTTATTATGCGGGAACGGGCAGCCATTTAAAAGATATAACCTAAGATAAAGCCCACGCAGAGCATGAGGCCGGATACCATCTGCAGTTTGGCGGTCATAAGGTCAAGCTGGTTAAAGGCGCACAGGCCATCGGTGCGGTAACGCAGCGCCTGACGGATGTTTTTCACGACCACCGGCAGGGAGATCGCTATCAGCAGGCACCATACCGGGAATACACCGCATATTACGGCCGCGATGGTGTACAGGCACGGCAGGGAGATAAGGATGATGTACCACCACATAGAGGCCTTGGGGCCGATTACCTTTGCAAAGCTCTTTGCTCCGGCCGCAGAATCGGTGGGGATGTCACGGGTGTTGTTGGCGTGCAGCACGGCCACGGTGACGCAACCAACCGGGATGCTGAGCAGAAGGGTGCTCCAGTCAATCGCTCCGGTGGCGACAAATGCGGTCCCAATCATGGGCAGTATGCCAAACGCTATGAAGATGTCAGCATCTCCCAGTGCGTGAAACTTGGTCCAGGGGTAGAGCAGGGTGAGCAGGCATCCGGCACCGCCAATCACCAGCAGCGGCCATCCGCTGCGTAAGGTGAGCACCAGCCCCACAACGATACCTGCAGCGAGCAGCCACATAGCCAGCTTGAAATACTGCCCGGGTGTGAAATCGCCATTGAGCAGGCTCTGGACGCAATATGCATCCTTGCTGTCTATGCCGGTCTTGTAGTCATAATAATCGCTGTAAACATTGCCTGCAGCGTGGAACAGGATTATGCCGATAAGTGCAAGCATAACGTTAATCCAATTGATGTTCCCGCCTCCGTACTTGTAAAGCAAGAATAATGCTGTTGCCACAACCGGGGTGGCGGATACGACAAACGACCAGGGTCGTGTAGCTAAAAACCATCTTTTCATATCGCAAATATACTAACTTTAAAACTCTGTGGTACTTGCAACGGGGTTGAAAAATAGATATATTTGCAATAATAGAATAACACCCGTCAACAGATGAGATTATCCAGGATGGTGACTGCGTTGGCCGCGTTGCTTGTGACGGCATTCGTGTCGTATGCGGGCAATGTCTCGCCGGCGCGCTCTGCAAAGGCGGCAGCGGATTTTTTTGCTGCATCAAGCCTGAGGCGGCACCAGGTCATCCTGTCCTTGTCCGGAACGGACGGAGGGGAATCAGCAGCCGTAGCATACCGGGCATATAACCGTGATGGCGGCGGATTTGTGGTGATTGCAGGCAACGATGTGGTGGAGCCCGTCCTGGCCTATTCCGATGAAGGCACTTTTCCCAGTGAAGCGGAGATGCCGGACAATATGAAATGGTGGTTCGGAATGCTTGCAAGGCAGATAGAGGCGATTCCGGATGGAGCAGAAGCTACAGAACAGATAAAGGCCCGCTGGGCCGATCCGGCAAATGCCCCCAAGGCGAACTCTTCCAGTCTGCAGTATGACACTGCCATTTGGGACCAGGACGCACCCTATAACAACAAGTGCCCGATGTCCGGCAGCGAACGCTGCTTAACCGGATGCGTGGCTACCGCCGGGGCGATTATCGCCCGCTACTTCCAGTGGCCCGACCGGGGGGAGGGGACCGTCCCGGCGCGGGAGGATGATAACCCCGGAGTCTATTTTGGGGAACACACCCTGGGCCATGAGTACCCTTGGGACAATATGCCCACAGACCTTAGCGGCGGATATACCGACGCCCAGGCTGATGCCATCTCGACCCTGATTTACGATATGGGTACGCTGGCCAAGATGCAATACGGCACCAAAAGTTCCGGCGCATACTCCTTCAATCTTTTGGCGGGAATGAAGACATATATGAAATACAACAAGGGCGCCTACCTCGCAAACCGTGATGACTACACGGATGAGAAATGGACGGCCCTGATGAAACAGACCCTGGAAGAGTGCGGCCCATGCGTGTATAGCGGTCAGGATGTTGCGGGGCAGGGCGGTCACACCTTTGTCGTGGACGGATATGATGAATCTGACCGCTTCCATTTCAACTGGGGATGGAGCGGCGCGCGCAACTGCTACTGCTATATTCCACAGCTTCATCCGGACGGCTCAAAGTACGATTTTTCAGACGACCAGGAACTGCTGGTCAATCTGGTGCCCGACCGCACCGCCACCAGTACCGGTTATGACAATATCATATTCTACGGCGCAGAACTTAACGGCTATTCCCGCTACGGAATCAGCTCTTCTACTGACACCTACAGTCAAAATGTGCGTTTCACCCTCAGTGCAGGATGGCTGGAACCTACCGGCAGCGCCTTTTCCGGTAATTTCTTCTTTGCCCTCTACGACAAGGAAGGTAACTTCAAGCAGGATATCAGCAGCGCAAAGAGCATGAGCATCAGCTTTGGCGGCAAAGTCAGCCGGATTGATAACGTCAGCTGCATGATTACCACGACCATTGCTCCGGGAGACCGTATCAAGCTCCGGTACGAGGGGCAGTACAATGCCGGCATAGTTGAGGTCGGCGCCGGGTGTGTTACAGAGATTATAGTTATGGAAGAGGGCCCGGAAGACCCTGCCGCCAACGTTACTGCGGCTCAGATCGCAGAGACGACATCATTGACATACAACCGTTCCAACGGTCAGTTTACCATTAAGTTGCAGTTACCCGCAAACTGGTCGGTGACAGACTCCGGCGGTACGGTAATCTCTAACGGCGTAGCTGCAGATGGCGGGAGCGTGACCATCGATACCTCATCGCTCTCCAGCGGGGTCTACACCATATCGCTGGGCAGCCTGGACAGACCGTTCATGTTCTCATTCACCAAGTAAATTATCCATATATGAAAAGATATAGTTTTTTAGCAACCGTTATTCTGGCAACAATGCTGGCCGCACTCCCTTCGTGCCAAAAGTACGATCAGTTTGAGCAGACTGTCTCCGATCTGGAGGGCAGGGTCATAAAATTGGAAGAGCGGGTTTCTGCCCTGGAGGATTTCTGCAAGCAGCTTAACAGCAATATCTCTGTCCTACAGGCAAGTGTGGAGGTCTTGCAGGGGCGGGACTATGTCACTTCCGTCCAGGAGATTTACGATAACGGAGAAGTGACAGGTTATGAAGTAAACTTTTACCATTCTGGCAAGCTGACCATTTTCAACGGAAAAGATGGTAAGGACGGTGCTGATGGTGCGGACGGCGAGGACGGGAGTACCCCCAGCATCGGCATAGAAAGGGATGCGGACGGGACATACTACTGGACGCTTGACGGAGAGCCGATCCTGGGTTCTGACGGCAAGCCTTTCCAGGCTGGAGGCCAGAGCGGTATTACCCCGGAATTGAAGATTGTTGATGGATGCTGGTATGTCCGATACGGCCAGGGAGAATGGGTATATTACGGTCAGGCAACCGGCGACAAGGGAGAGAAAGGCGACAAGGGCGACACAGGGGCCCAGGGTGAAAAAGGCGAGAAGGGAGATAAAGGTGACAAGGGAGATACCGGAGCCCAGGGTGAGCAGGGAGAAAAAGGTGACAAGGGCGACACCGGCGAGAAGGGCGATAAAGGAGATAAAGGCGACCAGGGTGAAACCGGCCCTCAGGGCGAACAGGGAGAGCAAGGAGAGAAGGGGGAAAAAGGTGACAAGGGCGACAAAGGCGACCAGGGCGAAACCGGCCCTCAGGGTGAACAGGGAGAGCAAGGTGAGAAGGGGGAAAAAGGTGACAAGGGCGACAAAGGCGACCAGGGCGAAACCGGCCCTCAGGGCGAACAGGGAGAGCAAG
>JAFSUF010000005.1 GCA_017445425.1 Bacteroidales bacterium
CTGGCGAGTAGCGGGGGAGAGTGATATCTGCTCTCCCTTTCTGTAGTAAAGCCACAAATCAAATGGCGCTTTGGCAGGACGGGAGCGGGGGGTGAGTCAATATGGGCCACTAAGAACAAGCTTGATATGAAAAACGCCGGCCACATTGAGACCCTGCTGAAGTACCCCAAATGATATACCGTGTGGTCAGTCGGGACAATTTGCCCCGACCGGCCACGGGAAACTATGCCGGAACATCCTCCGAATGATTCTGTTGTGGCAGGTCTTATTCATGCAATCCTTCGACCCCCTTCGTCAACAATTATAATGCAAAACAATAAGGGTGTTTGTGTTTTCCAGTGAAAATACGTACCTTGCGGCAACGTAAAACTCTCAGCGTGACTTTAGTGCCCGACATTTCTTCTTTTAATACCCCGATATTAGTGGGGGGGGGTGCTAACAATCTAAATTTCAGTAATTTAAGTCGTTGCGTCGCGTTGCTCGGCAAGTCTGCCAATGGCGGATTTGCTGTTGCTGCTCGTCGCTCAGCTCTGGCAATGTACAGTAATAACCATCAATAAAACGTTTTATGAGAAGTTTAGTTAAGAAAGAAAATCTGTCAAAAGCTATGGAGTATAGCGCTCCTGCATGCGTAGTGCTTTCTGTAGGTACCCAGAGTGTAATTTGCGGCAGCGAGACCGAGAAGGTGACCGAGACCCCCGGCGAGTGGTAGGCAAGGAGAAATCGGATATTGGGTTTCACCACGTTTGGAAAAGGATAATTCCGACGGTGGTGGTGTAAGTGTGACAAACAGTGAAATAAGTATAATTATGAAAAAGGTATTAGTACTCGGCCTTATGGCCGCTCTGGCAGTAATCAGTTGCCAGAAGATTGAAACGAAAGATGCTGTCTCTGACAGTAAGCCCTTCACGGCTACAATCGAGGCATTTTCTGAAGATGCAATTGACGTTGAAACAAAGACATCCCTCAATAGCACCGGTAATATCCTTTGGAAGCAGGGAGACCAGATCAGCATTTTTGCAGGAAGCACCATTAATGAACAATATCAGGTTACCGATGCCTCCGACGGTAAGTCAGCCGCATCATTGTATCAAGTTACGGGGCCGGGTTTCGTGGCCGGAAGCGAGATAAACAATAACGTAGCATTCTATCCGTACGTATCGACGGCAGAAATTCAGAAGAACGGAAGCGCATATGTCATCGGTGACTTTGCCCTCCCCGCAACCCAGAATTATGCACAGGCCAGCTTTGGCAACGGCGCTTTCCCCATGGCGGCGGTTACTAGTTCAAAGAGTGATTATAACCTCAAGTTCAAGAACGTCCTCGGCGGATTGAAGCTTCAGTTGAAAGGTACCGCAACCATAACCTCAATCAGCGTAACCGGCAATAATAGCGAGAAACTCTGCGGCGCGGCATCGGTGACCGTATCCAACGCAGGCGCCCCTGTCATAAGCCTGACAGACGCTACGGCAAAGACAGTGACCCTGGATTGCGGCGACGTGCAGTTGAGCGCAAACACAGCCACGGCCTTCATCATAGCTCTCCCCCCTATGACGATGACAGGCGGCTTTACGGTTACCGTGACCGACAGCAACGACAAGCAGATGGAGATAAAGACCACCAAGAGCCAGACCATCTCCCGTTCTGACCTGCTCTCTATGCCGGCCGTGACTTTCGTGGCCCCTGACCCCACCCCTGTGCCCGCCGGTGCCGTTGACCTCGGCCTGACATCGGGTTTGAAGTGGGCAACATGCAACGTAGGCGCATCCTCTCCCGAGGAGTATGGTGATTACTTCGCATGGGGTGAAACAGAGCCGTATTACACAGCAGGTCATTCACAGGACAACCCTTGCAGTAACTGGGAGAACAATAAGACCGGCTACAACTGGGCATCTTACAAGTGGTGCAATGGATCATACAATACTCAGACAAAGTATTGCACAAGCTCTTCCTATGGCAACGTTGATAATAAGTACGTCCTCGACCCGGAGGATGACGCAGCAGCAGTCAATTGGGGCGGTACATGGCGTATGCCTACCGATGCAGAGTGGACAGAGTTAAGAACCGAGTGTAACTGGACATGGACAACACAGAACGGAATAAACGGTTATCTGGTAACTGGTACAAATCAAAACAGCATATTCCTGCCCGCCGCTGGCTACCGGTACGATGCCTACCTATACTATGCGGCCTCCTACGGCAACTACTGGTCTTCTTCCCTCTATACGGACTTCCCGAGCCGCGCGTGGAGCGTATACTTCAATTCGGATGGAGTCAGCAGGTACGTCAGCAACCGCTCCAACGGGCACTCAGTCCGCGCTGTTTCAGAATAAAAGACTCGCAAGGGCGTAAGCCCAGCGAGTCAGATGCATGCGCATGCGTGCATCATCAAAAACTCTTGTCATTGGGGCGGCAGCCCCTCGACCCAAACGGCCGTAAGGCCGTCAAAATAATTTTCGGATGACTAAACTTGAAATATGCACAATGGAAGACGCCAATCCGGGTAGGGTTTACCTATACCCGGAGGGTGCCTTCTATAAGGCGTACCAGAAGAGCGCGTGGCTCCTGTGCACAAGGGTTCATCCGTTCAAGGTGAGCGCTCGAGAACTCAAGGGTCTGGAAGGACCGCTGCTGAGCGTCGGGTTCCCCCAGTCATCGTTAGACAAGTTTTCCGCCGGATACCAGGTGGCGGAAAACACGTCTGGGGGGGGGTATAAACAGCTTATATTCAATGAGTTAATAGACTTTGCGCCATACGAGGAATGGCGAAAAGGGTTTGTAGCGCAGCCCCGTGCATCGGGCAGGGATACATCTTTCAACAGCCTGCCGGTGTACGGGGCAGTGTATCGGATAGCGGTGGAGGCAACCGAGATGGCCTCAAGGCTCGGGCGGAATTACCGTTACTCGCTGGGGGAGGATATCCGGCTCGTAACAAAGAGAGCGCTGCTGTCGGTGACCCTCGCCGGGAAGGGCGAAGATAGGGAGTTGAATGTACGCAAGGCAAGGCTCGCCATGATGGACGTGGAGCTGAGCCTGCGCCTGTTGAGCGACCTCAAAGCCCTGCCAGACAAACGCTATGTATATTTCCTCGAGATGGCGGAAGATATAACAAGACAACTGTCAAACTGGGAGCGGAGCCTGTCAAAGAGCAAAGAGGGCGCCGGAGTGCCGTCACCGCCGTAAAGGGCGCTGGCGGCAGAGCGCGCAAGTAAATTCAATGAAGTCCGGCCCGTCCGGGGCGAGCGGGTTTCATTCCCGAAGCATCGGGAGACCCGCCCTTCGGAAAACGATAGCGGGGGCTGCGAGGCCCCCGGCCAGGCGGCCGGCACAAGGGGTAAGAGGATTCCTGCCCGCCGCTGGCAACCGGAACGATACCAACCTCAACAATGCGGCCTCCAACGGCAACTACTGGTCTTCTTCCCTCAATACGGACAACCCGAACAACGCGTGGAACGTGAACTTCAATTCGGATGAAGTCAACAGGAACAACAACAACCGCTACAACGGGCAATCAGTCCGCGCTGTTTCAGTATTTACGCTTGAAGGGCTCCGCTCCCATCTTTGACATGTATGTGCCGCCTCTGTAATGAGAAAGATTCTGCCATCCGCTCGTATGTATCATTCCTCCAAAGAATGAGATTCTTATACGCAGCCAGCCGACAGTTCTTGTCTTTGACAAGCATGTGTCATTCCTTCGATGAGTGAAATAGTGAAACATCTCCAGCCAGTTGCTCCTGCCTTTGAAACGCCGCCTCAGCAACTGCTGCTGGATCTGTACCGGGCATACCGCGATGCCCGCCGGCACAAGCGCCGCCGCGACTACCAGCTCCGGTTTGAACGCGACCTGGATGTGGAACTGGTCCGCCTGCGGGATACGATTCTCGCAGGGAGGTATCATCCCGGTCCATCGACCTGCTTCATCATTCACGACCCCAAGATGAGGGAGGTGTTCGCCGCGCAGTTCAGGGACAGGGTGGTGCATCACCTGCTGTACAACTATATCGCCCCGCTGCTGATACCGACCTTTATCCGCGACAGCTATTCCTGCATTCCCGGCCGCGGAACCCACGACGGGATATACAGATTGGAGGAGAGCATCCGCAGGGAGTCCTGCAATTATTCACAACCTTGTTATATCCTCAAGCTGGATATCCAGGGATACTTCATGCACATAAACAGGCAGCGGTTGTTCGAACTCAGCCTGGAGGCAATTGAACCCTATAAGGAAAAGCTGGATTACAAACTTGTAAAGTACCTGATGGAGGTCATTATCCTTGACGACCCCACCAAGAACTGCCACAGGCGAGGTTCGATAGCCGATTGGGACGGCCTGCCTCAGAGCAAGAGCCTGTTCCATTCCCCTCCGGGCTGCGGCCTGCCCATTGGCAACCTCACATCACAGCTGTTCAGCAACGTGTATATGGATGTCTTCGACAAATACATGGTGTCCCTTGTGGGCGAGGAAAGGTATGTAGATGAGGCGAACGTAGCAGGTGACTCATCGGGAGAACTTGTGCGAGGCTGCCGGAATGGATATTTTGGAGATGACACATATGCCGTAGATGGCTCATCGGAGGAGAATATGCAAGGAGGCCGTAATGTGGGTGACACTTGTGTTATAGGTGACTTACAGGAGGAATTTGCGAACGGAGCCCGCTATGGCCGGTACGTAGTCGGCGACTCATCTGGTAACCTTGCGAGAGGATGCCGGTATGGCCGATACGTAGACGATGCGTATGTCGTAGGCAGCTCGCCAAAGGAACTCAGGAGAATCATCCCCATGGCGGACGCCTTTCTGCAGAGCCGCCTCGGCCTGTCGCTGAGCCGTAACAAGATAGCGATCTTCTCCGCCTACCGTGGCGTAGAATTCCTGGGGGCTTACCTTAAGCCGTTCCGCCGGTACGTCGGCAGCCGCTGCCTGAGGCGAATGGAGGGTAAGATGGCATCGTGGAGTCATTATCCCCCGGCGCATCCGGAGCAGTCCATCAACTCATTCCTCGGCATCACATCCCACTACCGCTCCTACAACATCCGCCGCCGCTGGCTTGCCGGCCCCCTCCGCCCGACACTGAGCACAGGCTACTACACCAGACACACGTTAATATATCGGCCAAGGTACTCCTCGAATCAACTTGAATGTGACAGTCACTGGTTGCCGCGAGCGCGGAAACACATTTCTTAAATACCTCTATTACAGAACTATATCAATCCGGCAGCCGCTTTATCGTCTTCCCAGGACTGGTTAGCGCGGATTGAGTTAACATAGAGACCTCTATTTCAGGTAGTTATCACAAGCGCACTCGCTCTTGGAGGATCAGGATAGTTCGCAATTGACAGAGAGCCTTGGGATTTTGTTGCTTCCTGTCCTGCCAAAGCGCCAGCGAATCCGCGGCGGTCACACCCGTCCCCGCGGCAGTGGAGGCGCCTAAGGCATCTAAGAAGGAAAAGGGTTGCGCTCCCGCCAAAGTTTCTTGGAGCCCTCACAAAAACGTAGAGGCGCTTCGGCTGGACCGCCGGCGACAGAGCTCAGCGCAGACAAATACCGTAGCTTGAATGCTTTCAGGGGCAGATTTTTGCCCAGAAAGCATTGCAAGCGGTCGTCTGCGCCGAGCGGTATTGCACGAAAGTGCGGTAGGTAGCAATCGCCATCAGGCGATAGCGGAGCGCGAGCAGTGCTGGCCTGAGGGATAGTAAGCGCGGAGCGGTAGGGGGAAATGAAATATGGTGACAAAGCGAAAGTGCGGTAGGTAGCAATCGCCATCAGGCGATAGCGGAGCGCGAGCAGTGCCGGCCTGAGGGATAGCAAGCGCGGAGCGGTAGGGGTAATATAAAAGGGGGCGTAGCCCCCTTAATTATAGTAGCGGGACCCAGGATTGAACTGGGGACCTCATGATTATGAATCATGCGCTCTAACCAGCTGAGCTATCCCGCCAAAAGATTGGAGTGCAAAGGTAAACGAAAAATCGGATACACCAAAAATTTATTCTCGTATCACCTTCACCTCGCCGTCCATCCCTATTTTGATGATTTGGGAGGCTTTGCCGGAGGATGTCTCTTCCAAAGAGGGCTCTACGATGTGCTCAACGCTGTCCAGGATGTCGGCATTGATATCTGCAAAGCAGCCGGGGGTCCCTTCCCCGGAAATGTTGGCGGAGGTAGACACTATGGGCTTGCCAAACCGGCGGATCATCTCTACGCAGAATACGTTTTGCGGGATGCGGATGGCAACGCTGCCGTCCTGGGCAATCACCTTGTCGGAGAGATTGATCCCTTCGGGGTATATGATGGTCATGGGCTTGTCGTTGACCTCTATCAGGTCAATAGCCATCGGCGGAATCTGGCGGACATATTTGCACAGCATATCGGCGTCACTTACAAGAACTATTACCGATTTGCTGTCGTCACGTTGCTTGAGGTCAAAAATGCGTTGTATGGCGTCACCGTTGGTGGCGTCGCAACCCAGGCCCCAAACCGTATCGGTAGGGTAAAGGATGATATCTCCATCCTTGAGCGCCTTCACCGCGGCATCGATTTCATATTTTAAATCTTCATTCATATCGTTAGAAATATATCAGTGTGCTTACGGGGTAGTGATCGGAATAAGGAACGCGGGTGACCGTAGTGCGGTCACACGAGACATTCTCCGGTACCAGGATGTAATCTATGCGCAGCAGGGGCCACAGGATGGAAAAAGTGGCACCGAGTCCGTTGCCGCCATCGGCAAAACTGTCTTTATGCCCGGATGCGAGGCGATGGTAAGTGTAGGACATCGGGGTGTCGTTGAAGTCTCCGCACACTATGGTGGGAAGGGGGCAGGCGGCAATGTGGTCGTGGATGGTGCCGACCTGCTGGCTGCGCTGAATATTTGTGTGTGACAGGCGCTCGTGGACGCTCTTCACCTCATCGGTGAACTCTCCCTTATGGGCAATCCGCTCCAGGGTGCCGGCGAAAGAGAAGGTTGTGGACTGGAGGTGGCAGTTATATACCCGTACCGTAACGTCGTTGATGCGGATATCGCACCAGATACTCTTGCTGATGCTTTCATTGAAGTGGATAAACCCGCTGTCGACGATAGGATAACGGCTGAATGTGATGTCCCCGGTAATGTGATTTCCATCGCTGAAAGAGCCGTGGCGGTAGGGGAGGAATTTGAGAATGCCGGCAAGGGATGCGCTGTCGCTGGCGTGGAATTCCTGTATGCATAAAATGTCCGGCGCCTCCCTGGCGGCGAATTCGCAAACCTTGGCGAGCGCTTGTGAGCTGTCCATCCCCTTGGAAGCCAGGCCGAACCCGCCCACATTATATGTCATCACCTTAACCTCATCCCCGCTTACACTCTTCTCTTCGCTCCCGAACTTCACGAAAAGGTCTGCGAAAAAGAGCGACGGAAGCAGTGCCACCAGGCTGACCACCAGATAGCGGCGCATCTTTATCAACCCCACCAGCAGCAGGCCGATATTAAGCAGGAAGACGGGAATGTAATACAGGCCAAAGAAATAAGGCACTGCCATAAACGCCGGATCGATGAATATGGAGAGGTACGATATGCACAGCGCCACGGCGCTGATTATGACCAGTATGCGAAAGACAATCTGCCCTGCGGATAGCCCCCGCTCCGTCTTTTTCTTGTACCAGGTCTTGTTGCGCTTGGGTTTCTCTTCCTTGGGATAGTGAATCTTGGCCATACTAATCGCTGTACATTTTACCCCGTTTCTTCCAATACAAAATCAGCGCGAGGGCGAACAGCATACCACCCAGATGCGCAAAGTGGGCTATGTTGCCACCCATGCCGGTGATGCCGGTAAACAATTCTATTATGCCGAATATTATAACGAACCACTTGGCGGTGAGAGTCACCGGAGGGAAGATCAGCCTCAGTTCTGTGTTGGGCCATAGCATTCCGAAGCCCAGGAGGACGCCGTATATCGCACCCGATGCGCCCACCGTGGGGGTCATCATGGCAGTCTGCGCAGCGGCCGTTTTGCCGGCCGCCATAAGGCTCTTTATCTGCCACTGTACCACCAGGTTGTGGCAGAGCGCCGCTCCTATGCCGGTCACAAAATAGAACAGCAGGAACTTTTTGCTGCCCCATGTGCGCTCCAGCGGGGTGCCGAATATCATCAACGTGTACATGTTGAAGAACAGATGCCAGAAGCCGCCGTGCATAAACATGTGGGTGACAAGCTGGTATGGCTTGTACATAGGGGAGGAGAAGGCAAACAGCGAGAAAAGCTCGTACATTTTGTCGCCGGTTATCGCCGTGAAAATCAGTACGATTGTGTTGATTACTATCAGATTCCTTGTCACAGGCGGGATTGAATAGAAATAATTCCGCCACCCTATGCCGTTCATACTTTTTTCTCCAATTCTTCAGTTGAAATAATAGATATGCATCGCGTTGCAAGGTCCGGGCCATAAGTGGCGCGCAACACGAGCACCTGATCTGCAATCATCCGTGCCTGCACCGCGTTAAGGTTGTGAGACAGCCGTTTGGTTGCCGATGCCGCCAATGTCGATGCATAAGACTTGATGCGGTCGCCGTCAAGCTCCCGGTCCAGGGAGGCTGCCAAATTGTCCATAACCTCCTTGAGCGCCTCTTCGTCGGCAGGGAATCCGTCAGGTACTGCGTAAACTATGATGGTGTTGTCGCCAAAGTCGCGGATGTCAAACCCCAGCTGCGAGATACTCTCGATATGTTCCAGTACAATCGAGTAGATGTCGCTGCGGAGCGCCACCTGCTGGGGGTACAGAGACCGCTGAGAGATAAAATGCTCCTGCGACAGGAACTCAAAATATTTGTGGTACAGGATAGCCTCCTGTGCCTTTTTAATGTCGATTACGGCCAGTCCTTCCCGTACGGGGGCCAGGATAACCTTGCCCTCCAGCACAAGTACATTTGCACCGGACGCCTCCTCTTCTTCCAGCGGCGGGCCGTAGCTGCGGCTCGGGGTGGTGTAGCGGACGTTGCCTTGCTCTGTGCTGTCAGGGAACAGTCCTTCAGCGTGTTGCTGCCGCTCAAACTGGTCAAACAGGGGAGAGTAGTCCATTTTCGGGGGGCGGATATAACCGGAACCTCCACCGTAGCCGGCCTGTGCGCCGCCCTGGCTGCCGACAGTGCCTGCGCTATGGTCCATCACCGGGAAGTCCAGTACCTCGCCCGATTCAAAATCGATGCCCGGACCAAAGGCCCCGCGCCCCAAGGCCTCGCGTACGCACGCCGTAAGTATCTCAAATATAATGTGTTCTTCAGTGAATTTTACTTCAGTTTTCTGAGGATGGATATTCACATCCACCGTGGTCGGGTCACATTCCAGGAAGATGAAATAAGACGGCACGTACCCTTCACGAATCAGCTTTTCGTATGGCTTGCACACCGCCTTGTGGAGGAACGGGCTGCGGAAATAGCGTCCGTTTATGAAAAAATACTGGCTTCCGGGGGTCTTGCGGGCATCCAGCGGACTGCCGATGAAGCCCGATATCTTCACTATATCGGTGGTGTTGGACACCTCCACCAGTTCGTTTGCCAGGTCGCGGCCGCACAAGTCGCTGATGCGCTGCTTGAGGCTGGTGGCAGGGCGGATGCTGTACAGGTCGCGGCCGTTGTGCTTCAGCGAGAAAGCCCTGTCGGGGTGCGATGCCGCCACACGGATAAATTCCTGTTCTATGTGCCGCATCTCCGCCGCATCCGACTTAAGAAACTTGCGCCGCGCAGGGACGTTATAGAACAGGTTGCTTACCGATATGTTGCAGCCGTGCGGAGCTGCTACCGGTTTGGAAGATAGGATCCGGGAGTCGGCAACCTCTATCTGTACGCCGGTCTGGTCTTCATCGCGACGGGTCTTGAGAGTGACCTGGGCTACCGCTGCAATGGAGGCCAGCGCCTCGCCGCGGAATCCGTAGGTGAGTATTTTCTCCAGGTCCGCCGCCTCTGCAATCTTGCTGGTGGCGTGGCGTTCAAAGCAGAGCGAGGCATCTTCCGCGCTCATTCCGCAGCCGTCATCAATCACCTGGATCAGTGTCCTCCCGGCATCCAATATGCTCACGCTCACTGTGGTAGCGCCGGCATCGATGCTGTTTTCCATCAGCTCCTTTACAACAGAAGCAGGACGGCCGACAACCTCGCCCGCTGCAATCAGATTGGCAATATTACCTGGAAGGACCCTGATCATAACTTTATCTGAACAATTCTACGAGACCCTGACTGAGATAATATGCTACGGCTATGGCCGCGATAACGGTGAGCATTATGATAATGGTCCTCAGGGGAGAAGTGTCCCCTTTCTTGTCGCTGATGCGTTCTGCCGTATCCTTGCGATAGGCACTGCGGATATACTGGCCAGGGATGTAAGCAGCACCGCTGGCATTTTTGCGCTGCCCGCCGTCGGAATCCATCACTTGACGTACCTCACTGTAGGAAGCCACATCTTTCAAGTCTTCTGCAGCCTGCTGCACGCTGGCCTTGTCATCACCCGGATACTCCTTGCCATATTTTGCGTAGAGTTCCTTCAGGCGCTCTTTGCGCTCGTCATAGTAGCGGGGAGTGTAGTTGAACACCCTGTGCCTGGGTCGGGGGAAGAAAGTGATGGCCATAACGCTGTTGTTTAAAACAAACAAAGGTAATAAATTTGTAGAAAAGAGTTAAGTATGAATTGTGATATCAGAATAGGCAACGGTTATGATGTCCACCGCCTTGCACCGGGGCTCAGGCTTGTCCTGGGCGGGGTTGAAATCCCTCATCACAAAGGGTGTGTAGCGCACTCAGACGGGGATGTGATTATCCACGCGCTGTGCGATGCCCTGCTGGGGGCGCTGGCCCTCGGGGACATCGGGCACCACTTTCCCGATACCTCAGAAGAGTTTGCCGGTATCGACAGCACCCTGCTGCTGCAGCGCACCTATGCAATGGTCCGGGAGAGAGGATATTCGCTGGTAAATGCAGACATCACACTGCTGCTACAGGCTCCCAAGATTGCGCCGTATGTGATGCAGATGCGCGGGCGGCTGGCCGCCGTGCTGGGCGTATCTACCGATGCAGTATCGGTGAAAGCCACAACCACGGAGCGCCTTGGCTTCACCGGACGCGAAGAGGGGGTGGAGGCTTATGCCGCCGTGATTATATGCAAGGAATGATAAAGGATTCCCCTTGGAAGATTCTCAGTGCCTCCGCTTATTCCGGGGGCATTGTTATTTCCCTTCAGGTTCACCGTAGCGGATATCTACGGTGTCGTGGGCCTCGGTGCTGTGTTCTGGATCCGGGTCTGTGGCGAACCTGTTTTCCACGTCGGTACGCATTATTACAGGTTGCGGCTCGTCACCGTCGCTGTCGTCATCGTCGTCATCATC
>JAFSUF010000058.1 GCA_017445425.1 Bacteroidales bacterium
AGTAATTATTTATCAGAAAAGCAATAGCTATCCGATTGAATTTCAAAAGGATAGCTATTTATTTTAAATGCCCAGCCTTTATCTGGAAGAATTTGTACAAAAAAGAGGATGACCTCAAGTCCTAAGACTTTTTAGTCACCCTCGGGAATTCTAATATATCTTTCCAGTTATGAAGAAAACCATATTATTAGTAAATAATATAATTATCGCCAAGACTATTCAAGCTGCTTGGATATGTCACCGTGTAAGAACTTGCAGCTTCGCTAGTCGGACCTTCCCAAGAGGAAGGCGTTTCCGTGCTGTAAGATGAGGTATAATTCCACGCGCCAACTCCGCTAGTGGCTCCCGCCCATCTTCCTCGTCTCATAATATTACCCAACGCGGCGTTTTTCATAGTGGATCCTCCTGCGAATTTCATAGAAGTAGTAATTAATGCGGTCCCATTCTTGACCTTATTATTGATACTCTTCAAGTAGGTAAGATTGTAGTTTGTTTCGGTTTCGCTCTTTTGACCGGCACCTGGGCCAACGTTTACATAATAGCAATCCAGTACTGAACCATAATTACAATACCCGAAAACGCCACCAGTCTGGGAGCAAGCCTCTATATCAGAACCATCTTTTGCTGGGCTGTAGCCTACAAAGTTAGATGCGTTTGCCTGCGAATAGCAATTGCGGGCGATAGTATTATCTTTGTTTCCGTCCATATAGCCAACAATAGCCCCTGCTGCGGAATTGTAAGTATCGTTATAAATGTTGGCAGCAAGACCTACAGAATTTGCGACAACAGCAATAAAATCAGCTGATCCCTGAAGCGTTCCAACCAGGCCGCCAGATCTTCCTTGGCCGTCTGTTGTGTGTGTAGAATGCACGTTTGATTTGGCTGCGCAATCAATTAACAAGCAAGCTTTATTTGCTGCATTCATTTGACCGACAAGACCTCCGACAGAAGTCAATCCTGTGACTGTTATACCTTTATCAGCTACAGAGCGCTTAAGAGTGCCTCCTGCTTGATAACCAGCTATGCCGCCAACGTTTTCGCCAGATCCGGTTACGGAACCGCCAGCAAAACGGCAGGCATCAATAAGGCCGTCATCAAAATATCCAGCAATGCCTCCAACATATCCTGCGCCTGAAACATGAGCCTTATTGAGGCAATTCGTAACTTCGGCTTTTGTGATATATCCAACGATACCGCCTACATAATTTGTACTGTTGCCTGGGTTGACAGCATCCCCAGTCTGGGTCTCGCAGTTGGAAATGACAGCTGTTCCTTTTGCCTCGCCTACAAGGCCACCCACTTTGCTGCTGCCAGTTACAGTATTGCCGCTATGGATGCAGTTTGATATAGTCCCGCCATCAAGCGTGCCGACAAGAGCCCCTACAACCTCATTCCCGGAGACCTCAGCACTCGCTACAGAAATATGTTTAATTGTACCGGTCACATTCCTGAAGATAGCAACAGAAGCTCCATCTCCATTTATTTTCAATGATATAAGCTTCGTCTTTGCTTCGGCTCCATTTTTATATCCCACATAAGTTCCGGAGAACGGGTTCTCGGAAGATCCAATCATATAACTGGTAATATCGGCCTCTTTGAAATTCAGATCATTTATTTGGCGATAATGAGCGCCGAGGAAGTGTGCGGGTTGTAAGGTGTTATAACCGGAAGTACTATAAGTACTGATGTGTTTGAAGTCACGTGTGTTAGCAATGATATACGGATCTTCTTCCGTGCCAGTGCCGCCGGAGAAGAGGCCGGCGTAGAAGGACATTTGATAAATCTGGTTTTTCTCGGGAGTCCAGTCACCGCGGCTAATAGTGTATGTGGACATTCCTCCATTATCGGTAGTAGTGGTGTGTGCGGTCACTGAAACGCCGGTGAGATTGGTCCCTGCGGGAAGAATGAAGTAGAAAACCGTGGGCGTAGTCGGATTTAGAGTGGCACTGCTGCTGATTTCAATGGCTTTGTTGTCTGTGGCTTCAGTTGCAATGGAAGGTACTCCCTCGCTCCAAGTAACAGAATATTCGGAGTCCTGAGCTATTGCTTTTGAAGCGTTGTTAAGAGAGACTTTTTCCAGCGTGCGGTTGCCGGTGATGCTCACCTGGAGAATAGAGCAGAAGTTCGTGAATGTGGCAGAAGCGGTTCCTTCGCTTATTACCAGTGTCGCTGCCATAGGGTTCTTGTCTCCGAGAGTGGTGGTGTTGTCGGCTCCTCCGGGAATCTTGAAGGTGACGTCTCCGGAAGATGCTGTGTATGCGGTTGCAGGGTAGTATGCACAGATATCTCCACTGCCGGTGGGAACTGCATCTGTTTCAGCCTTGGGCGAGAAGGCCGAGGAACCGTAAACATAAGTACCGGTCTTTTCGCCGGCAACTACGAGTACCTCATCACCATCCTCGAATGCTATGGTGCCGTTCTCGGTGTCTATCGTCGCCTTGGTGTAAGGGTCTTCTATCGTCGCCCCGAAGCTGACGAGATACTTGCTGGGGTCGAGCTGGGAGAGGTCGGATGGAGTTTCGGTCTCCTGGGGATTTTCCACAGGGGTGTCGATATTCTTCTTTTCGCAGGAGAAGAGAAGGGCGGCCATTGCGATGAGGCCGATAAATTTCATTGTCTTTTTCATAATACTACTCCCAAGCATCTGAGTCATCAACGATTTTATACTTATCCGTACTTAACGGATTTACGGAAGTCAGGTTTGATTCCATAAGCACCCCGGTCATCTTGACCCGGATGATTTTACAGAGAGGAGGATTGTAACTCATAATCTATACTTAAATTTGGTTATATTTTAGTCTTCTAGTCGGAGATGTAGATGACAAAAATAGCGAATCCCGCGCGCGTGTATAGATGTATGTGTACGACAATTTGTCGGCGCGGGTATGACTATTTGTCTTACCCGCGCCGAACTTAAAGTATGTTCAGACGAATCCTAGATTACTTGCTGTTTGCGCTTCCAGTTTAGAATAGGGAGCAGGAAGGAAATAACGGCGGATCCGAGCCAGAACCAGCTGACATAGGTGAAGTCGTGGACGCCTCCGACGATGTTGTTGTCGAGAAGCAGGCCTGTCACGATGTTCTGCAGGCCGGCGGCGGCATAGGATGCGATTCCCACGATGCCTAGGGCTGCGCCGCTGGCCTTGCGGGGGACGAGGTCAACCGCCATCAGGCCGCCGAGGAAGCTGATAAGCACGCCGATGGCGATGCCGAAGAGGACCATTGAAAGGATGTTGACCCATTTTGCGGGGCCCCCGAAGAGGA
>JAFSUF010000059.1 GCA_017445425.1 Bacteroidales bacterium
GCGCTGTATAATCGTGTGAAGTTAGTAATTATCCTTAAGGTATGCAATAGCGGCCTGCGCACAGATGCAACCGAACACGGCCGGCATATACGAGATTGTACCGACCTGGGACTTTTTGTTGCGCCCGGCATCCTCTACAATTGCCTCACGCAGCGGGAGTTCTTCACTGAACACTACCTTGAATCCCTTCTCGATGCCCCGCTTGCGCAATTTTTTGCGGACAATATAGGCCAGCGGGCAGTTGTAGCTTTTTGACAGATCAGTCAGGCACACTTTGGTAGCATCGTATTTAGCGCCGGCCCCCATGGAACTGACATGGGCAATGCCGTTGCGGACGCAATACTCAATCAGCGCCAGTTTTGGCGCGAGGGTGTCGATTGCATCCACCAGAAAATCTATCTTGTATGCACTCAGCAGCGATGCGACATTCTCTTCTGTGAGATATTCGGGGATTATGTCGATGTTAACGGCGGAGTTGATATCCTTAAGGCGGGCAGTCATCACCTCAACCTTAACGCGCCCCATGTTGCTATCCAGCGCCAGCAGCTGCCGGTTTTTATCGGACGGGCTCACCACGTCGCAATCGAGCAGCACAAGGTGGCCTACTCCGGCGCGGACAATCATCTCGGCAGCGTACGCCCCCACCCCGCCGACGCCGACCACCGCCACGGTGCTCTGCGCCAGGTGCGAAAGGGCCTCGTCGCCCATCAAGAGCGCGGTTCGCTGCTGCCAGGCCTCTGCCATCTACTCAGCTTTTTTGGCCTCGTTCCAGAGGGCGTCCATCTCTTCCAGAGTCATATCCTTGAGGTCGCGACCCATCTCGCGGGCTTTCAGTTCCACATAAGTGAAACGGCTGCGGAATTTGATGCAGGTGGTCTCCAGCGCAGTGTCGGGATTCAGCTTGTAAAGACGGGATGCATTCACTATGGAGAAAAGCAAATCGCCAAGTTCTGCCTGTGCCTTCGCTCTCCCTTCATCGGTATCCTCCATCTTATAGAGTTCATCGCGGAACTCACCGATCTCCTCCGCCACCTTGTCCCAGACATCCTCCTTCTTCTCCCAGTCAAAGCCCACGGCGCGGGCCTTGTCCTGCATTCGGTATGCCTTGATCAACGGCGGCAGCCCGCCGGGTACGCCGCTGAGCACGGTCTTGTTGCCGTCCTTCTCCTGGCGCTTGAGCTGCTCCCAGTTCTTTACAACCTGGTCGGCGTTTCTGGCTTTGGAAGAATCCTTGGCCAGCTCACTCCCGTCCTCTTTGGGAGGATAGACGTGCGGGTGGCGGTATATCAATTTGTCGCATATCTGGTTGCAGACATCGCCTATGTCAAAAACGCCCTGCTCACTGCCAATCTTGGAGTAAAAGACAATGTGCAGCATCACATCGCCAAGTTCCTTGGATATGTTGTGCATATCGTGGGCAAGTATAGCGTCGGAGAGTTCGTAAACCTCCTCTATGGTATTGGGGCGGAGCGAATCGATGGTCTGCTTGCGGTCCCAGGGGCACTTTTCGCGGAGAGTGTCCATCACATCCAGCAGGCGGTTGAAAGCTTCCAATTGTTTTTCTCTGTTCATTGCAATTTTGTATCTTAGCGGCACAAAAGTAATCATAATCATTAAAATAGATGAACAAGGAGATCAAGTTTATCAGCGCGGACGAAGCCGTAAAGGTTGTAAAGAACGGCGACCACGTCCATTTCAGTTCTGTGGCAAGCGCTCCGCAGGTACTCATCAAAGCCCTCTGCCGCCGCGCAGACGCAGGTGAGCTAAAGAATGTGTTTATCCACCACCTTCACACAGAGGGTCCCGCACCCTACACCGACGAGAAATACAACGGCATATTCTTCCATCAGGCCTTCTTCGTCGGCGCCAATGTGCGCAAGGGCGTACAGGCCGGCTATGCCGACTACATACCGGTACACCTGAGCGAAACCCAGAAGCTGTACCGCTGCGGCGCACTGCCCTGCGACGTGGCAATGGTTCAGGTCTGCCCTCCCGACAAACACGGATTCGTATCCCTTGGTACATCTGTAGATGCCACCCTGGCTGCAATCGAATGCGCAAAGACCGTCATCGCAGTGGTCAACAGGCACGTTCCCCGCTCCTGGGGCCAGGCCATCATCCCGCTCAGCAAGATCGACTTGTTTGTTGAGGACAACACTCCGCTGGAGCCCGCCACCTTCACCCAGCCCAACGAGATAGAGACCGCCATCGGTAAGAACTGCGCCGCTTTGGTAGAGGACGGAGCCTGCCTGCAGATGGGCATCGGCGCCATCCCCAACGCAGTGCTTGCACAGCTTGGCAACCACAAAGACCTAGGTATCCACACCGAGATGTTTGCCGACGGCGTGCTGCCGCTGGTAGAGAAAGGTGTCATCACCGGCGCCAACAAGGTCACCGACCCCGGCAAAATGGTATCCACCTTCCTTATGGGCAGCCAGGAGGTATATGACTTCATCGACGACAACCCTATGGTATCTATGATGGACGTAGGTTACACCAACGACCCGTACATTATCTCCCAGAACCCCAAGATGACCGCCATCAACTCCGCCCTGCAGGTTGACCTCACCGGCCAGGTCTGCGCCGACAGCCTCGGAACCAAGTTCTACAGCGGTGTCGGCGGCCAGATTGACTTCACATACGGTGCATCCCTCTCCAAGGGGGGCAAGGCCATCATCGCAATGCCTTCAGTCACCAACAAGGGGATCAGCAAGATTGCTCCCACCCTCACCCTGGGTGCCGGCGTTGTGACCACCCGTGCACACATACATTACCTGGTAACTGAATACGGCGCCGTAGATCTCTACGGCAAGTCACTCCAGGAGCGCGCCAAGGCCATCATCTCTATCGCCCACCCCGACCATCGAGAGGAACTGGACCGCGCCGCCTTCGAGCGCTTCGGCCCCCACTACATGCTGGTGAAATAGTACGATATCACAATAGAGAAGCGGGCAAGGTCTGTCCAAATACCGGACACCTTGCCCGCTTTGTTTTGTCTCTTACCGCTATATCTCCGACTGGAAACAATAGCCAAAACCCGGCTTGGTTATCAGATGTGAGGCATACTGCCCTATCTTCTTGCGGATGTGGGTAATGTTGACATCGACTGTGCGTTCCGATACGACTACCCCTTCCGGCCAGGCGGCACCGAGCAACTCTTCGCGGGTGAAAACGCGGTCGGGATTCTCCAGGAAGAATTTGAGCATTTCATATTCGGTTTTGGTAAACAGGACGTCCTCCCTGTCAACCGTCACCCTCTTGGCGTCAGTATCTATCTGGACGCCGCGGAAGCGGATACCGTTTCTGGCGGCGCCGAGTCTGGCTTCTACGACATTCATCACGTAATCGCCCGTCTTCTCGCATTCGCCGATAAGGTCGTTGAATACGGTACCGTTGTCGTAGCCGTAAACACGGTTGTCCAGATTGTCGATATTCTGTTGCTTGAGTGTATTCCTGAGTGAGTTGATACTGTTCTCGATGGTCTCTGAATCTGAATAACTGTAATCATCCCTGCGGCCGGACAATACCCGGTTCATCTGTTCCAGGGCATTTCCTACCAGTGAAAGCATCTGCGCCACGGCTGCGTCCTGTGCAGCGGTGAAGGAGATTTTGTTCTCCTTCTTGCGGCGGAGGATGCGGGCCATATTAAAGAAACTGTCGCCGACAGACTCCAGCTCCCCGATCTGGCGGAGCATCCTGCGGATCTTCTCTTTTGTATCATCAGACAGATGGGCATCTCCCACGTCGCCCAAATATCTTCCGATCTCGTTCTCCATCTTGTCGCTCTGTTCTTCGAATTTCTCAATACGATCGAATAGTTTGGAGAACTGGTCTTCCGCAGCAGAAGTGAGTTCTACCACCATCTGATGCATCTTGCCCATCTTTTCGCCGAAAACTATTATCTCCTTCTGAGCCTGGAGAACAGAGATTTCCGGCGTCTTCATAATACCGCCGCGGATGTACCGGAGCCTGAATTCGTCCTCCTCCTCGCTCTTGCGGGGCTTTATGATACTGCAGACAAGTTTTTCCATCTGCGGGATGAATCCTATAAGCAGCGCAGTATTGATAACGTTGAAGCCTGTGTGGAAGGCGGCCAGCGCAAATGTCAGGCGTGCAGGATCCACACTGTCTGAAGACGGATCAATTCCCACAATACGGCAGACTGTCCTTACGAAAGGATAGAACAGGATCAGTATCCACACCACGCCGAACACGTTGAACAGCAAGTGGGCCATCGCAGCACGGCGGGCCTGCGTATTGGCACTGAGCGCCGCAAGATTGGCCGTCAATGTGGTACCGATATTTTCTCCCATTACCAGTGCAATGCCCTGAAAAATGGTTATGGCACCGGTGGAGCAAAGCACCATGGTGATGGCCATAAGGGCTGCGGAGGATTGAGCGATACAGGTGAGAACAGTTCCGATCAGCAGGAAAAGCAAAATGGTCCAGTAGCTGGACGAATCAAAGGAAGAGAAGAAATTCACGACCTCCGGCTTGCTGGCAAGGTCCATCTCGACACCTGTCTGCTTGAGCATTCCCAACGCAAACAACAGGAATGACAGCCCGAAGAGGAAATCTCCGATATATCTGTGCTTACCGATCTGGATGATAACTATACCGATAAGGAATGCCGGCCACACAAGATTTGCGATGTTGAATGAAAAGCCGGCCGACATAATCCAGGCGCTCATCGTGGTGCCGATGTTTGCCCCCATAATGACCGATATAGCCTGACTGAGGGTTAGCAGTGCCGCATTGACAAACGATACCGTCATCACGGTTGTGGCGGCAGAAGACTGCACGGCTACGGTGACCAGTGCGCCGGTCGCCACACCTGAGAACCGGTTGGTTGTCATAGCGCCGAGCAAGTGACGCAATTGCGGACCCGCCATTTTCTGCAGAGCCTCGCTCATAACCTTCATCCCATATATCAGGAGGGCTATCGAGCCAAGTAGTTTCAAAGCGATAAGCATATTACCTTCAATATGAGACAAAAATACGACGCTTTACGCGTGCAGGAAACGGAAAGCGCAAAAAATAACAAAATCTTAACGGCAGGTTCTCACATTCTAAACCTCCAGCAGCTGCCCGTAGCCGGGGCGGTACTGATAGTGCATCAGTCTGGCAGCTTCTTCGTCGTGCATGAATTTCTGCACGATGGGATTCCACACTACGGGACGGTTCAGTTCCATAGCGATATTGCCCAGGTTGCAGACGGTGCAGGATGAGTGGCCCGTTTCGATGGGGACATTGGGGTCGATGCGGCTCAGCACAGAGTTGATGAAGATACGGTGATGTCCGCCGCGAGCCTCGTAAGGGATATCTTCCTCGCTCAGGGACTCCTTCATATCGAGCCTGGGATCGGAAGCCGCATAACTGCCGCGGGAGACCTTGATCCATCCCTCTTCGCCATAAATCATGACACCTTGACTTCCGCGTTCGTCGTAAGGCTCTTCAGAAACAATTACGCCATTGTCGTATTTGTAGGTGAGGTGGTCGTAATAGCTGTATCCGGGAGGAATGACCTCAACGGGACCGCTGCCGTCCTTGCCCAGCATCCACTGAGCAATGTCAAACATATGCGCACCCCAGTCAGTCATCAGGCCGCCGCCGCTGGGCTTATACCAGCGCCAGGCACCCCATAACTGCTCGTCCTGCCCAGGTGTAATCACGGGATCCAGGTCGGAATGATAATAAACTGACTCCGGCAGAGGGCCGAGCCATTTGTCCCAGTTCAGGCCGTCGGGGACCTCCATGTGCGGCAGGTTGCATGGCACAGGTGCTCCCGTAACCGGGTTGACACCGTTGCGGCCTACATATACTTTGACTTTCTGAATCTTACCCAGCATACCCTCGCGGGCCATATTTGCGGCAGTGATGAATTCAATACTGGAACGCTGCTGGCTTCCGACCTGGAGTATCCGGCAGTGTTTGCGCACCGCTTTCTGGAGTTGCTGGCCCTCGTAGATAGTGAGAGTGGCAGGCTTCTCGAGATAGACATCCTTACCCGCCTTGCAGGCTGCGATGGCTATAATGGCATGCTGATGGTCAGGGACCGCAATCACCACAGCATCTATATCCGGGCGTGCGAGAAGTTCCTGATAGTCTTCGTAAACATCCACCTTGGCCTTTGCGCCATATTTCTCCTTTACCCGGCGGACAAAGCGCTCACGCTTGATGTCATAGACATCGCACCCTGCAAGCACCCGGACGTCGTCCATAGAGATAAAACTGCTCAGCAGATACATACCCTGCTGTCCCAGACCTATGAAGCCCAATTGGACCTTGGCGTTCTTTGACACCTTGCTTGTCTTTGAATCTTTGGCAGCAGCGGCTGCGTCCTTGCCAAATGCGCCAAGAGGCAGTGATGCAGCAGCCGCCCCGAGCGCCGAATAACGGATAAAGTCTCTTCTTTGCATAATCGAATAGTATTAATTACTCATAAAGATAAGCAATAATACGTTAACTTCATCCTGATATAACATCTTACATCCTCAGCCGCCAGGCTTGAGGGAAGAGGTTGTTTGCGCGGTTGCCAAGGTTTTTTACGAAACCGAGCGGCAGATGTTCATATGTGACGGTGAGGAATCCCTTTGGGGCATCGGGAATACGCAGGGCTTCGCAGCGGAGGAATTGGAGGGCCTGTTCGTGAGATAGTTCCACCTGCACAAAGGCGTCACGGTTAAAGGCCTGGCTGAGCGCCAGATCGGCCTGCGGGACGAGGTCGCGGCCCTTGACGGATGCGACTGCCACACCGCTGCGGATTACCTTAAGGCTGGATTCGAGACTGCGGATTTCGCTTTCAAGATTTGAAGGATATGCCTTCAGCATCCTGCCTGCCGATGTTTCCACCTCATAGCACGTCATTCCAGGCGGTACCCAGTCGCACTTGATGCTTTTGGCAGATTTTGAGACCTTTCCCGGCCGGTCCTTTCCTGCAGCCGGTTTGCCCTGATGGCAGCCCTTTGCAGGAACTGTCTTGCGCAACAGCGCCACATATTGCCCCTCTCCGCGTGTGATTCCGGGAGCGAATTGCAGTCCGTGGTTGGTTTCCATTGCAACGCTGGAAGCAAGCGCCCCGGTTAGAAGCTCCACATCGGCCCCGAGTTCGCGGCAAATCCACTCCACATTGTCGTCGTTTTCACTTGAATTAAAGGTACAGGTAGAGTAAATGAGATACCCCCCTTCGCGCAGCGAATTCCATACGTCCGCAACGATTCTCCGCTGGCGTGCGGCGCAAAGACGGACGTTCTCCGGTGACCATTCCGCGATCGCACCGACATCTTTGCGGAACATACCCTCCCCGGAGCACGGAACATCTGCAAGAATTATATCAAAGGTTTCAGCTATCCGCGCAAACTCCTCTGGATCATTATTTGTAACAATAGCATTACTTGATCCCCATTTGACCATATTTTTTGCCAAAATGGAGGCCCGGGAGCCTATCACCTCGTTTGATACCAGCAAATCCGAGGGCCTGAGAGAGGCTGCGATGGCCGTGGATTTGCCCCCGGGAGCGGCGCACAAATCGAGGACCTTAAGTGGAACTTCAAATCCAGAAATCACCCTTTTTGCCAGTGCTCCCACAAACATTGCCGACGGATCCTGGACATAATATGCTCCTGCATGAAGCATCGGATCCAGCGAGAAAACAGGGCGCTCGTCCAGGTAAAAGGCATCGCCACACCATGGGACGGATTCCCCAGCCGCAGCGAATCTGGCACGCAATGAGGACGCACTGACCTTGGCGGGATTTGCCCTGACAGCGGTAACGGAATCACCGGCAGAGAGAGCATCCAGTACAACATCCGCCCTACTGCCAAAAACAGTGCGGGTACTATCTATGAATTCTTGTGGAAAGTGCGCCATCGGCACTACAGGAAACTCTCCACGGAGATATCAGGGGTTCGCCCTTCGGCCGCTGCAGCTATGGTATCGGTGAGGCGGTCCAGCACCCCCTGGAGTTTGCTCCCCAGCATCACTTTGAGCATGCCGCTCAGATGGGTTGCCAACTCCAGATGGAAATTTGTTTTGCAGTCCGAGTCAGCATCAGAAGGGTCGTCCACAGTATCAAAGCAGGCCTGGATCTGGAACTCAATCGGCGTTTCGTCGGTCTGCACGAAAGTGATGCGTTTGAACGGTTCGCGCTCAACCACCTTCATCCCAAAGTTGAATCCCTGCATATTGGCAGAGATAGTATCCTGGGTAGCGGTAATCGTGGCCCGCTTATCCTCTGGCAGGTTCTTCACCATCGCGCTCAAATCGCCAAGGGCGCTATAGAGCACCACAGGCTGGCGGTCAATGAGCACCGTCTTGCTTTTGAGCAGCGTGTCGGACATACTATTTCCCCCAGGTTTCCGGACGATAGCGCCACTCGCGCAGCATCTCCAGACTCTCTTCAGACACCAGGTTGCGCTCTACGGCAGTCTCAATCAGCACATCGTAATTAGAGAGTGTATAGAGCTCCAGCGCAGAGTGGATCTCAAATTCGCGGCGTGCGGAGGTAAAGTTATAGGAGAAGATCGCCACCATACCCTCCACAATACAGCCGGCAGCGGTAACTGCATCGGCAGCGGCCAGCGAACTGGAACCGGTAGAAATCAGGTCCTCTACCACAACCACATGGTCGCCATGGTGGAACACACCCTCAATCTGGTTGCCCATGCCGTGATCTTTGGGGACGGGGCGGATATAGATGAAAGGCTTGTTCAGGCGGTCAGCCACCAGCGCGCCCAGAGCGATGGCGCCAGTTGCCACACCGGCTATCACATCCACGGTTTTAAAATGTTCCTCTATAGTCTGCAAGGTATATTCACACACCTTGCTACGGATCTCAGGGTAAGAGAGAATCTTGCGGTTATCGCAGTAGATGGGCGATTTCCAGCCCGAGGCCCAGGTAAAGGGCTCATCCGGACGGAGTTGCACTGCACCGATATCGAGCAGGAAGCCGGCGACATTCTTTTCTATCGTATTCATACTTGTCATAATGATTTACAAAGGTATAATTTTTAGTATTTTTGTCAAACTCATAGAAAACAGAGGAATAAATGTATAAAGTGTACTTTACAAACCGCAGCGTGGAGATTGTTCCGACGGGTTCCGTGGCCGGTTATGAAGACGACCGTGTTTATTACAAATACCAGCAAGGCGACGATCTGTCGCAACTCCCCAACTGGTTTGAAAAGGCGGACGACATCGAGGCTCTTGTGATTGAAGCCGACAATCCGGCCTCTGCATTTGCCGAGTTCATCTCCTCCTTGAAACGGGAGGTCGCAGCCGGCGGCGTGATAAGCAACGACAAAGGTCAGACCCTGCTGTTCTTCCGCCGCGGCTCGTGGGACATGCCCAAAGGGCACCAGGAGCCGGGGGAAACCCTTGAGGAGTGCGCCTTGCGCGAGGTGCAGGAAGAGACAGGCCTGACACACATCGCCCTCGGCGAACCAGTATGCGTCACATACCACACATACCACCGCAACGGCAACTTTGTGCTCAAAGAGTCACACTGGTACCGGATGACCCTCACCGAGCCCGAAAAAGTCAAAGTCCAGTCAGAAGAAGACATTGAACGCGCCACCTGGTGCGGCCCCGGCCGCCTGCCGCGCCTCCTTCGCCACGCCTACCCCTCCATCCGCGACGTTTTCGCGAACCTCTGACCCTACAGGGAGATTCTATCTGCCATTCAGTTGCATCTGACGGCGTTTCAGGGCGGACAGAATACTGCGCTCTTTCATAGGGGTATGGCCCGTAAATGCGGTCTTCCCCGACATCAGCGCCCTGCTATCCTGAATCGCGCTCCTGAAAAGGGATAGCTACTGCCTCAAATCCGTGACGATTACGTTATCCGAGAGCGAAGACTCGTCTACAGTGAAAAAAGATGCGGGCCAGGAGGCGGAGACGGGAGCGACGCCGCTGACTTTGACCTTGAAAGTGATGTCGTCCGCCACGTATTTAGCATTGATATTGCCCTGCTGGTCCTTGCGGATATCGGATGCCTTCATGAAGGGCATCGCCTCGTCATGATCTATGACAAGCTCTTCGGTGGCGCTGTTGAACAGCCACATCGACTTGCCGTCGCAGCAGATCAGCATATCGCCGCACTCTATGCGGTAGCAGTCCCCCTGCAGATAACCTTTACCCTCTTCTGAAGAGACCACGACACCACTTGCATCGGTCCCTTTAAGCGAGAAGTTCATGGTAACCTGACCCTGTTTTTTGAGCTCATCCCAGAGGGTCGCAGCATCGTTCTGCGCATATGCAGAAAAAGCGCTTATAAGAATAAAAGCTATTACGACAATCTTTTTCATAATTCAAATAATCAGGCCTCTCTTCCATGAAAGGCAAAATAAGTGCCACAGACTACTGGTGGTCGAGCGCCTCGATGATGCGGTCCAGCGTATCGAAATCGGTGATGAGGACATCGCGGCTCTTGCTGCCGTTGGAGGGACCCACAATACCCGCGGCCTCCAGCTGATCCATCAGGCGGCCCGCGCGGTTATAGCCCAGGTTGAGCTTGCGCTGCAGCATCGATGTTGAACCCTGCTGTGTCTGGACAAGGATCTTGGCCGCCTCCTCAAAGAGGGCATCGCGCTTGGTGAGATTAGCTGCGCCTCCGCCCGCGTCGGCATCATTCTCATCTACATATTCCGGCAGCCAGAATACATGGCTGTATCCCCTCTGCCTGCCTATAAACTTGGTGATACGCTCAATCTCGGGGGTATCGATCATCGCGCACTGCACACGCACGATATCGCTGCCAGGATAGAGTACCAGCATATCGCCACGGCCAATCAGGCGCTGCGCACCCGAGGCATCGATTATGGTCTTGCTGTCCACACCGGAGTTCACCTTGAAAGCTATGCGGGAGTTGAAGTTGGCCTTGATGGTACCGGTAATGACATCTGTGGTAGGTCTCTGGGTTGCAATAACCAGATGGATACCCACGGCACGGGCCTTCTGCGCCAGTCGCGCTATGGGCTCTTCCACCTCGCGACCCGCCGTCATGAGCAAATCGGCAAACTCGTCGATAACAACCACTATATAAGGGAGATACTTATGTCCTTTGAGCGGATTGAGCTTGCGGTTAAGGAACTTCTCATTGTATTCTGTGATCTTGCGCACCCCTGCGTCGCGGAGCAGATCGTAGCGGGCATCCATCTCAGAGCAGAGAGAACGGAGCGTATGGACGACCTTTGTCGTATCTGTGATAATAACCTCGTCGGCATCGGGCAGCGCAGCAAGGAAATGCTTCTCCAAAGCCTGATAAAAGTCCAGCTCCACCTTTTTGGGATCCACCATCACAAACTTCATCTCAGAAGGGTGCTTCGCGTAAAGCAATGACGCTATGATAGCGTTCAAGCCCACCGACTTACCCATGCCGGTGGCACCGGCAACCAGAAGGTGCGGCATGCGGGCCAGATCCAGGAAGAACGGCTCGTTGGTAACGGTGATGCCAAGTGCCACGGGGAGCTCCATATTTGAGCTCTTCTCGCGGTACTGCGGGGAGTTGAGAATCATCTTGAGCGGCACTACGCTCGGCTTCTCGTTGGCGACCTCAATACCGATGGCGCCCTCCAGGACAAGTACGCGGACTCCCTTGGCCGCCAGCGACATGGCTATATCCTCTTCCAGCCGCTTGACCTGGGCGATGCGGGTACCCTCCGCCAGACGGATCTTATAAAGCGTAACGGTCGGACCCTTCTTTGCAGAGATGCTCTCGACGCGGATCTTATAACTGCCGAGGGTATGGACGATGCGGTTCTTGTTCCGCTCCATCTCGTCCATAGATATCTCATACCATTTATCCTTGTAATCGTCAAGAAGCGCTACCGAAGGGAATTCATATTGAGAGAGATCCAGACGCGGGTTGTACAGATGGTCGATATCATCCTCACCCATATTCGCATCCGGGTCGTAGCCACCCTTTTCAACCGTAATCACAACATCGCTCTCGGGGGCATCTGATGCAAGGTCTATCACCGTCTCGTCTTCCGCTTCTGGCACGACCTCCTCTTCCAAAGCCACGGCAGGCTCCAGTTCCGGCTCATATTCAGGCTTGACTGATTCCACAGAGACCACAAAACCGGGGTCATCCTCAACCTCGTCCGGCACAGGCTCAGAGACCTCCGCCTTTGCCATGAAGGGGCGGTTGAACGCACGGTAAATGAATTTGTCTATGGCCAGGGCAACCTTGTTGGAGCAGAGCACCAGCCAGAGGATAAACAGGAACCCGATAATCAATCCTGCCCCAAGACTGCCCACTGTAGAGCAAAGCCATTTGTTGGCAAAATAGCCATAAGAGCCGCCGGCACCGGTGGAGAGCACAAACACATTCCAGAAACCGGCAATGAAAGATGCTGCGAGCGATATGACTATAGCCCCCATCAGGCAGAGGAGAAAGCAGCGCAGCAGGCGCACCTTGCGTATGCGGAAGCAACCTATGGTAAGGGCCGCCAGAAAGAACGGGATACAGTAGGCACCGATACCGAACAGCTTGGCAATCAGAAAGTCAGATATGAAATATCCCACCTTGCCACATACATTCTGCGTAATGACATAGTCGCGCCACACATCCGGATTGGACTTGATGCTGTAGTCCGCTTTCCAGGTAAACACATACGAAATAAGCGATGCGGTGACCAGCACCGTGACACCAAGCAGCAGCAAGCCCAACACCAACCGGATAGCTATTTTCTGATCCTGGTTAAGGGTCGGCACCTGAGGCTGTCTCTTTTTTTTCTTCTTCTTTGTGGCCATCGCTAATTGTTGTTCCTGAATTTCTTTTTCTTGTTCTTCTTGCCAAACTGACCCTGGCGCGGATCGATTCCGCGGGGACGGTTGAATTCTCCATGCACGGCGCCAAGCTCCAACCCTTCCGGTATCTCCAGCTTGCCCTGGGCCAGCTGGGCCATATCCTTGAGGATGGTTTCATCTGCAACGCTGTCTTTATTCCAGATGAGATACTGCTGACGCATGTAGCGGGCCAGGTTGCGGATCATCTCGTTGCGGACAGTGGCATCTTCTATCCCCGCAACCAGATCGATCATATTCTCTATATTGCGGCCATAACAGCTCGCCTTGATAGGTGTTTTCTCAACAGGGATAGGGTCGGGTCTTGCAGCCGCCTTTGCGGGAGTCGGTACCTCATAAGGCGAGTCAATGTCAATGTCGTAGCCGGCAATCACATAAACATGGTCCCAAAGCTTGCGCTTGTAATCCGGATACTCCTTGAGGGAGGGATTCAGTAGCGCCATCACGTTCACCACCGCCTGTATCTGCTCGTTTCTTTTCTCCTTATCCTCGATTCCCTTCACCTTCTCTATCATCTTCTGCACGTGCCTTCCATATTCCGGAAGGATCAGTTTCTCTCTGTATGTATTGTAATCCATAATTATTAAATTCAATCAAATGCCCTTCGGGCCCAAATATACTACTGCGGATTACAAAGATATGTTTTTTATACCTACTTTTGTAAAAATTATTTAAACCAAAATGCATTCTATTTGGATAACTGGGGCTAACGGCCAGCTTGGTATGGAACTCAGGCGGAAACTCGCCCGCCGAAAAAGGGTGTTCGCCACCGACGCAGAACTTGACATCTGCGACTTTGCGGCTGTAGAGAGATTCATGGCGGAGCACGGCACAGACACGATAATAAACTGTGCGGCCTACACCGATGTAGAAGCGGCAGAAGATAATGCCGGACTTTGCTGCCGGGTAAACGAACTCGGGGTCAAGACCCTTGCCCAGGCCGCTGCCAAGGCCGATGCCTCCCTTATCCAGTTATCCACCGACTACGTGTTTGACGGAACCAAGCGCTCCCCCTACACAGAGAACGACTCCCCCGCCCCGCTGAGTGTCTACGGCAAGAGCAAACTTGCCGGCGAGCGGGCCATGCAGCAGATTGGCTGCAGAGGGGCGATAATTCGCACATCATGGCTCTATTCCCCTTATGGGAAAAATTTCATGAAGACGATGGCCTCCCTTGGGGCGGAGCGTGAGGAGGTAAGGGTGGTTTGCGACCAGATCGGAAGCCCCACCGCGGCCGATTCCCTGGCGGCGGCCATAGTGAAGATAATTGACAACCTGGGCGACTGCCGCGGGGATATATTCAACTTCAGCGGCGAGGGAGAATGCAGCTGGAGCGTTTTTGCCGCCGCAATCATGCACTGCGCAAATAACCGCTGCCGCGTGGTGGACATAAAATCGGACGAGTACCCGCAGAAGGCCACCCGTCCGAGTTATTCTTATCTGGATTGCTCCAAGATCGGGCGCGATTTCGGCATCGTTCCGGAACCCTGGCAAAGTGCCCTGGAACGTAACATGCGCAGATACAAGCGAACCCTATAAGGTTCTCTTTATCTGAACGATGGTGTAAGCCTCGATTACGTCGCCGACCTTGATGTCGTTGAAGTTCTCTATGTTCATACCGCAGTCGTAGCCTGCTGCAACCTCCTTCACATCATCCTTGAAGCGCTTGAGCGAGCCAAGCACGCCGGTATAAACCACGATGCCGTCGCGGATTACGCGCACTTTGGCAGTGCGGGTGAGCTTGCCTTCCTTGACCATACAACCTGCAATCGTACCGACCTTGGATATCTTGAAGGTTTCGCGCACCTCTGCGGTAGCGGTAACCTCCTCCTTCTCTTCGGGAGCAAGCATACCCTCGATACCGTCCTTGACCTCGTTGATGGCATCGTAGATAACTGAGTAGAGACGGATCTCGATACCCTCCTTCTCTGCCTGGCGGCGGGCATCTGCGCTGGGACGCACCTGGAAGCCGATTATGATGGCGTTA
>JAFSUF010000006.1 GCA_017445425.1 Bacteroidales bacterium
CCGGTTCCCCTCTCCGGCACAGTCGTAAAGCGGGCCTCCCTGCACAACAAAGACCAGATGGACCTGCTGGACATCCACATAGGAGATTGGGTTTACGTGGAGAAAGGGGGCGAGATAATCCCCAAGATTACCTCAGTGGAGCTCTCAAAACGGCCCGGCGACGCCGTAAGGCCGGACTTCCCCACCCGCTGCCCGGACTGCGAAACCCTGCTGGTAAGGGACGAGGACGAGGCGCGCCACTACTGCCCCAACCGCACCGGCTGCCCGACCCAGATTAAGGCTGCTTTCGTACACTTTGCCAGCCGCGACGCCATGGATATCCTGGCGGGCGACGCCACCATAGACCAGCTCTACGACAACCACCTTATCCGCCGCCTGAGCGACCTCTACCGCCTAACCAAAGAGCAGCTGATGCCGTTGGAGGGGTGGCAGGAACGCTCCTGCGACAATTTCCTCTTCAGCCTGGAAAAGAGCAAGGGCGTCCCATTCGAACGGGTGCTCTACGCCCTCGGCATCCGCCACATAGGCAAAACCACCGCAAAACTGCTGGCAAAACACTTCCCCGACATCGACGCCTTAGCTGCAGCCTCAGAAGGGCAACTCGCCCGGATCGATGCGGTCGGCGCCATAGTGGCGGCCTCCATATCGGCCTATTTTGCCGATCCTGAAAACCGCCGCCTCATAGAAGAGCTGCGCGGGTTTGGCCTGCAGTTTACCGGCAGCGGAGCACCCCGTAAGGTCTCCGACCTGTTGGAGGGCAAATCCATCGTGGTCTCCGGCGTCTTTTCCATCCCGCGTGAAGATATTAAGGCGCTGATAGAGGCCCACGGCGGCATAGCCACCGGCAGCGTGAGCGGCAAGACCGGCTACCTGCTGGCGGGCGACAAACCCGGCGACGCCAAGATGAAGAAAGCGGCCGCGCTGGGCATTGAGGTGATTGATGAACAACAGTTCTACCACATGATTGGCAGATGAGCGAGTTCACGGACCATATAAAGGAGACCGTCGGCAAGTGGATCGAGGCTGTCAAGAACCTGATAGAGTTCCTGACCTACGACCTCTGGCGGCTCGACTTCAGCAAACCTTAGCACCTCAGCGAGAAAGTCGCCCACCGCCTGCAGGTGGCCATCCTCACCGCCTCCCGCTACACCACCGGACGCATCGGCCGCGAATCTGTGTTCCTGACCTACAACACCATGCTCTCCATGGTACCCATGGTGGCCATTGTGCTTTTCATATCCTGGAGCTTTGGCCTGGATGTTCAGCTGCTGGAGCTGATCCAGCCATATCTGGGAGACAACAAACATATCGCAGACATGATCCTCGGCTGGGCCACCAACATAGTCAACCAGACCCGCACAGGATTGTTCGGGGTGGTGAGCTTTCTGGCCTTCGGCTGGCTGGTGATATGGCTGCTGCTCAGCGTAGAGGACACCTTCAACCATATCTGGAACGTAAAGCGCAGCCGCAATTTCTTCAAGAGCATCGGTATCTACATACTGATATTGATACTGGTCCCGTTCGTGCTGCTGTTCTTCCTCTACGGAACCGGATATTTCACGTCGATGATAAACGGACTCAGCGCGCTGGGCCGCAGCGAGGTGGTGCGCTTCTTCGCCTCATCATCATACTGGGTGATATTCTACGGCGCTGCGGTACTGGTGTTCGCCCTTATGTACAAGTACATACCGCACGTCCACGTAAAATTCCACTATTGCATAAAAGCGGCCATCTGGAGCGCTCTGGTATTTATATTGTTACAATACCTCTATCTTGAGACACAGATGATGGTGAGCCGGCTCAACGGTGTTTACGGCGCATTCGCCGCCATCCCGCTTATGATGATCTGGCTCAACTACAGCTGGCAGATAATCCTGTTCGGGGTTTACCTCACCTATTCTTATGAACACGTAGATGACTTTGACCCCGACAAGGACGAACTCTTCAACAGGCGGCGCATCAAGCGCCAGCAGCGTCGCGACGAACGTCGTGCATTACGCCGCAAGGCGATTAAAGAAAAGGAGAAAAAATGAGCAGTACATTCACATCGGCAGATGAATTGCTTATCCGTCGCGAGTTTGAGAAACTCCGCTTGGTAAGCCTCAGGCGCTGTGCCGACCAGGACCAGTACAACCTGGTGCTCAAGGCGTTTGAATTTGCCAATGAAGCCCACCGCAATGTCCGCAGGCGCAGCGGGGAGCCATATATACTCCACCCCATCGCTGTGGCCAGGATAGTGGTCCAGGAGATAGGCCTCGGGTGCAAATCAATATGCGCCGCCCTTCTCCACGACGTGGTGGAGGATACCGAATATACCGCCGACGACATCCGCAAGGTATTCGGCAGCAAGATAGCGAGCCTTGTTGACGGCCTCACCAAGATCAAGAGCGCCCTCGACAACGACAACCTCAAGGAGGTCCCCTCCGCCCAGAGTATGCAGGCGGAGAATTTCAAGCGGATCCTGCTCACCCTGAACGACGACGCCCGCATTGTGCTCATCAAGCTGGCCGACCGGCTGCACAACATCCGCACCATCGGCTTTATGCCGGAATACAAGCGCGAAAAGATCCTGAGCGAGACTATGTTCATCTTTATCCCGCTGGCCCACAGGCTTGGCCTGTACAACATCAAGAGCGAGATGGAGGATGTATGGATGCGTTACAACGAGCCCCTGGAATACCGCCGCATCGATTCCGAGCTGGACAACATAATGGAGACCAAGGGGTCTGCCATTGAAAGTTTCGTGGGTGAAGTGAACCAGATGCTGCTGGAGCGCGGCATCCGCGCCCGCATAATCAAGCGGCTCAAGACTCCCTACTCCATCTGGCGGAAGATGCAGACCAAGAATATCCCCTTTGAACAGATATTCGACCTGTATGCCGTGCGCATTATTTTCGATCCGGTGGACAAATCCACCGAGCAGGAGCAGTGCTGGGCGGTGTTCCACACCATCACCAGCAGATTCCGCTGCAACCAGAACCGCACCCGCAACTGGGTCGATACACCTAAGGTGAACGGCTACGAGGCGCTACACGGCACGGTGATGTATATGGGTATGTGGATAGAGGTCCAGATCCGCACGGAGCGGATGAACGCCATAGCGGAGCGCGGCGTAGCTGCCCACTGGGCCTACAAGCAGGGGGTATTCGTCAACGAAGGGGACAACGGTATCGGCCGCTGGCTCAAGTCGGTGCAGGATATCCTGGAAAATCCCGACGCAAACGCCCTGGATTTCCTGGACGACGTGCATAAGGAACTCCTCACCTCAGAGATTTTTGTATTCACCCCCAAGGGCGATGCCCGCAGCCTCCCAAAAGGCTCCACCGCCCTCGATTTTGCATTTGACATACACACCCAGATAGGGTGCCACGCCATCGCCGCCAAGGTCAACATGAAGCTGGTGAAACTATCCACCGTGCTGGCCAACGGCGACCAGGTTGAGATCATCACCTCGGAGAATGCCATCGTGAAGCGCGAATGGCTCGACTTCCTCAAGACCGTTTCGGCTCGCAACTCGGTGATAGAGGCCCTCAAGGATATGAGCAAGGACAACGTCTCCCGGGGCATGAACACCCTGCGCGAAGAGCTTGCCAAGCGCAACATCCAGATGCAGACCCGCGTGCTCCGCAAGCTGATAGACTACTATGGCATCACCGGCGGCAAGGACGAGCTCTACAACAAGATAGGCATCGGCCTGATCGATATGGCCGAGCTTGATACCGTGCTAAAGACCAACGCCAAGCAGCGCAACGTCCAGATGTGGGGGTTCAAACTGCTGGAGGCAAACTCCAGGCACATCAAGAAGCACGTGGACGAAAACGCAGTGATATTCCACGCCTCCGGATGCTGCCACCCCATCCCCGGGGACAAAGTCGGGGGTGTGCTGGACGGCGAGAACCTGGTCACCATCCACAAGACCAGCTGCCCGGTTTACACCAACATCGCCGCCACACAGGGCAACAAACTGGTGGCTGTGCGCTGGAGCAAGCACTTTATGATGTCTTACCTGGCCCGCATCACCATCTCCGGCATCGACCGCATGGGGATGCTCAGCGACATCACCAACGTGCTCAGCAACAAGCTGGGCATCAACCTGCGCAAGATATCGATTGAGGCGCACGACGAGATTTTTGAGGGATATATAGACCTGTATGTCCACGACCGCGCTGATATAGACAACATAATCGACGAATTCTCAAAGATTAACGGAATTGAAAAAGTAACCAGGTCAGACATTGAATAAATGAACAGGAACCGACTCATAGCGGCGCTGCTGATTGTTGCGACAACCCTCTGTTGCGTAGTTTCGCACTCATGCGCCAACACCAAGGCCTCCCCAGCCGGCGGCCCCAAGGATACCATCCCCCCTGTGATAATTTCTGTGACTCCGCCCTTAGGCGACACCGCCTTCCCCCTCACTGACGGCACCGTGAAAATCCGTTTCAACGAATATACCGTGGTGAAAGATGCCAACCAGGTACTGCTCTCCCCGCCCCACAAGAAGAAACCCAAGGTTAAGGTAAAGGGCAAGGACATCGTGGTCAATTTCCAGGACACCCTGAGGGAGAACACTACCTACACCATAGATTTCGGGGCCGGCCTGGCCGACAATAACGAGGGCAACATCGCCCCGCGCTTCGTTTACGCCTTCTCTACCGGGGACACCCTGGACTCCATGTATATCTGCGGCACCGTGGTCGATGCCCAGACCATGACCCCCGTCAAGAACGCGCTGGTCTCCCTCTACCGGGAATTCCGCGACTCCTCCACGATGATACTCCTCCCCGATGCCGCGTCACGCACCGACGACTGGGGGTTCTTCTCTGTCCGCAACATTAAGAATGCCCCCTATTGGGTATATGCCTTCACCGACGAAAACAACGATTACCTCTACAACCTGGGCCAGGAGAAAATCGGCTTCCTCGATACTGCGTTAACCCCCTTCTCGGTGGTGCGCGACTCCATCCACGAGCTTCAGGGCTTCGATATGAAGGATACCCTGGAGTGCCTCGCCCGCAAAGGGCAGGTTGAGATAGCGGTGTTCAAGGAGTTCTTCTCCACCCAGTTCATAAAGGATAAGGGCCGCAAGAGGGACAAGTGCGGTTATGTGACATTCAGCGCCCCCAAGGTAGAGGTCAGCTCTTTCCAGATAATGGGGGTGGACTCCAGCGACATCATTATCCAGTACTCCCCCCAGCGCGACAGCTTTGATTTCTGGCTCAATACCAAATACCCTCCCGAGGACAGCCTCTTCATGACCGTATCCTATATGAAGAGCGACAGCACCGGGGCCCTTGTGCTGACAACGGAAGAGATTGCGGCCGCCCTTTCCAAGGAGCAGGTGGCCAAGGCCAAGACGGAGGAGGGGAAGAAGGCCGCCGCAGCCGACACCCTCACCGACATGAAGGTGACTCTCCTCGACACCAATGTAGAGCAGGACGGCATCAAGCTGGAATTTTCCGTGCCCATCGTCCGGATGCACCTTGATTCCATCGTCCTGCTCACCACCAACACCCGCAACCAGACAGACACGAGCACCTTTACCTTTACCCGGGATACCAGCAATATCCTGCGATATGTACTGCAGAACACAGAAGAATACAAGCCCGGCTTCAAATACTCCCTGCTGATACCGGAGGCGACCTTCTGGGACGTTTACGGACGCAAGAACAAGAAAGAATCCAAGGATTTCCAGCTCCCCAATACAGAGAATCTCAGCAGCCTGACCCTCAACATCACGGGCACCGGCGGCAAGCGCTACATCGTGGACCTTACCGACGACAAGTGCAACAAGGTTTTCCGCAAATACGAGGTCACCGCCGACGGCGAGTACTACTTCCCATACCTCTCCGAGGGCAAATATGCCATCCGCATCACAGAAGACCGCAACAACAACGGCCTCTTTGACACCGGCAACCTGCTCAAATGGCAGCAGGCGGAGCCGATGAAACTCTTCAAACTGAACGACGGCGGCACCACCATAGAGATAAAGGAGCAGATGGAGATAATGCAGGATGTGGACCTTAACGCAATGTTCAAATGACAATGAGGAAACTGATATATACCATGGCACTGCTTGCGGCGGGCACTTTTGCCGTGCATGCCCAGGACCCCGAACGTAAGCCGCTGGGCGGCAAGGTTGGCGGTATTCCAGAACTGCAGCCGGGAGAGGCCCCTGCCACAGTCCCTACAGAGGGGGCGCTGCCGGACACCGTATTCACTATTCCCGATTATAATGCAGAACTCCTCACCGGAGCCGACATCCTGGCGCAGGACGTCAGCGTGAAGCCGGTGAAAAAATTCCACAGCACCCACATGATAGGTATCCGCTACGGTGTTAACCTGGCCACCGCCAAGTTCACCCCCGACCCCAGGCCGGGGAGCATCTGGTGCTTTAATAACTATGGTATCGTATATACCTATTACAACGACCTCTGGGATATGCTGGACAACTTCGGCACCCAGGTGGTGGCCCACCTGAACCACGAAGGCTACACCGCAGAACTCCTCCCCGACATGGAGTACACGGTGGCCCAGCTGGACCTGCTCACCAACCTCAGGTTCAACATCAACCCCATCCGCATCTTCGCCAACGTGGGTCCCTACGCCGGATACCGCATAGCCAACAGCCGCGAGAACAGCAGCTGGGAAGCCATCGACAACCGGTTTGACTACGGCCTTATTTTTGGCGGCGGCGCCGGAGTGATGCTGGGACCTTTTGAATTCCAGCTGGAGGCCAACTACAAGTGGGGCCTCAGCAGCTACTATCATACATACTATTACAGCGATGAGTACTGGCTATTCGCATACCCCCGTGTATTCATGTTCAGTGGCACCCTCTATTATAAATTCTGAGTATGGAATATCTGTCATGTAAGATAGGCGATGTCACAATCGGCCACGGCCACCCCATCGCGGTGCAGTCTATGTGCAACACCGACACCCTCGATGTTGACGCCAGCGTGGCGCAGTGCGAGGCGCTCTCCCGCGCCGGATGCGAAATCATCCGCCTCACCACCCAGGGTCTGCGCCAGGTGGAGGCCCTCGCCCAAATAAAGGAGCGCCTGCGCACGGAGGGCGTCGGCACGCCGCTCGTGGCAGACGTCCACTTTAACGCCGATGTGGCCATAGCCGCCGCCCGCGTGGCGGAGAAGGTCCGCATCAATCCCGGCAACTTCTCCAAAGACCCGGAGGTTGCCAGGGCCAAGTTCGCCGCCCTTACCGACGTTTGCCGCCAGACGGGATGCGCCATCCGCATAGGCCTCAACCACGGCTCGCTCGGGGAGCGCATCACCGCCGCCTACGGAGACACCCCTCTGGGTATGGTGCGCGCCGTTATGGAGTGGCTCCAGATGGCAGTGGAGCTCGATTTCCTCAACATCACCGTCTCGCTCAAATCCAGCAACACCAAGGTGATGGCAGATGCCTACCGCCTGCTCTACAAGACCATGGGAAAAGAGCTCGGGATGATTTTCCCCCTCCACGTCGGAGTCACGGAAGCCGGAGCGGGCGATACCGGCCGCATCAAGTCGGTTGTCGGCATCGGCACCCTGCTGCGGGAAGGGATCGGCGACACTATCCGCGTCTCGCTCACAGAGGACCCGGTGTGCGAAGTTCCGGTTGCCCAAAAACTGCGCGCACTCGCCGCCACTGAAACCCCTGCTCCCGATGCCACATCATTCTCAATTGATGCCTCCAACCACGACGATTTCATAATCCGCGGAGCCTATCTTGCGGGACCGGCCCTGCTGGACGGCCGTATAGACGACTTCACGATGCGCGCCAAGGTGGCGGGCCGTGAGCTCCCTGCGGCAGAAATAGAGGCCTTCAAGGATGATTTGATGCAGGCCTGCCGCAGGCGTTTCACCAAACCGGAATATATCGCCTGCCCCGGCTGCGGCCGCACCCTCTACGACATCCAGTCCCTGCTGAAAGAGGTGATGGAGGCCACCAGTGAGTTTGTCGGCGTAAAGATTGCCGTGATGGGCTGCATAGTAAACGGCCCCGGCGAGATGGCCGACGCCGACTTCGGTTATGTGGGGGAAGGCGGCGGCAAGGTGACCCTCTACAGGGGCGGCACCACCGTTATGCGCGGCATCCCCCAGGAAGAGGGGGTCGCAAAGCTTGTCAAACTGATAAACGAGACCTTGGATAGATGAGAAGATTTGCTGCGATTATCCTGGCGGCACTGTTGTGCCTGGGTTCCACGGACGCCACGGCCCAGACCAAAAGGGAACTGGAGAGATGGTTCGGCCCGATGTGCAACCAGCTGGGCGAGTTGCTCAAGGGGCGCAGCACCATGACGGGCAAGGTCAGCGTGGAGCGGGTCAGCGTGAAAGACGGCAAGACCCTCTTGATCTATTTCTCCCGATACATGAGCGACTGCGCCCTCCGTTATGAAGACCTGGAGAAGATAAACTCCATCATCTCCAGCAAGATGCCGGAAAACTACCGCAGCTACCGCCTTAACTTTGAAGCCTTTGCCAACGGCACCCCGATAGAGGCCCTGGTAGGCCGCAACGCCAGCGGAATGAGGCCCGGCGAGGCCGCCCGCAGCAACGCATACATGGCCGCCGATGTCCCGCTTGTGCGCAATTTATCACGCAACCGCACCTCACCCAAAGGTCTCGACGGCCGCCATATAGCCCTGTGGCAGAGCCACGGTTATTATTATGACCAGAAGACATACACCTGGAAGTGGCAGCGCCCGCGCCTCTTTGAATCTGTGGAAGACCTCTACACCCAGAGCTACGTGCTCCCCTACCTGGTCCCCATGCTGGAGAACGCCGGGGCGGTGGTGATGCTTCCGCGCGAGCGCGACGTGCAGACCCTCGAGCTGATTGTTGACAACGACACCAACTCCCGCGGCGGCATCTACAGCGAAGTGTCGCGCAAACACCGCTGGCAAAATGCAGTGCAGCCCGGCTTCGCCGCCACCAAAAAGGTTTACCAGGAGCAGGAGAACCCCTTCAATGAGGGTACCGCCCGCATGGTGGAATCCACCTCTGACAACGCTTCGGAGTCTGTCGCTATCTGGACCCCCGATATAAGGCAGGAGGGCGAATATGCCGTATATGTTTCATACATAACCACCCAGGGCAGCACCGACAACGCCCTCTACACCGTTACCCACAACGGCGGCAGCACCACCTTCCGCGTGAACCAGACCATGGGCGGCTCCACCTGGATATACCTCGGCACGTTCGGCTTCTCCCCATCTGCCAAAGACCAGGGAGTCACCCTCACCAACGTAACCGGCCGCGACGGGGAGATCGTATCGGCAGATGCGGTGCGGTTCGGCGGCGGCATGGGCAACATAGCCCGCAAGCCATATCCCAAAGACGAGGACGGCAAGCCCCGCCGGCTGGCCTTTGATGCCTCCGGCGAGATATCCGGATATCCCCGCTGGTGCGAAGGTGCCCGCAGCTGGCTGCAGTGGGCCGGGATGAACGACACCATCTACTCGGTGACCCGGTTCACAGATGATTACCGCGACGACTACACCTGCCGCGCCCGCTGGGTCAACGCCCTTCTGGGCGGGAGCGACCGCAACCCCGGGGAGCCGGGCTACCGCATCCCCCTGGACCTCTCGCTGGCCTTCCACACCGATGCCGGTATCACCCCAAACGACTCTATAGTGGGCACCCTGGCCATATATACCAGAATCTCCGACGGCGAGGAGAAGTATCCCCACGGCGGCAGCCGCGACATAGGGCGCGAATATGCCGATATGGTGCAGACGCAGGTTGTAAGCGACATCCGCGCCACCCTGGAGCCGGACTGGAGCCGGCGCAGTATCTGGGACCGCTCATATTACGAAAGCCGCGTCCCCTACGTGCCGGCGATGCTGCTGGAGCTCCTCTCCCACCAGAATTTTGCCGACATGCGGCTGGGGCTTGACCCCCGGTTCCGTTTCATCGCCTCCCGGGCGGTGTACAAAGGTATCCTTAAGTTCCTCTCATACATAAACGACTGCGACTATGTCGTGCAACCGCTCCCGGTGACCGCCTTTGCGGCAAGCATCTCTTCCGGCAAGGCATGCCTCAGTTGGGAGCCGGTCACAGACCCGCTGGAGCCCACCGCCCAACCGGAGAGCTACATGGTTTACACCCGCATCACCGACCCCAGCCGTGCCGGACTCTATTCCGGCGACCCGGAAACCGGCATAGACGGCTTTGACAACGGCATCCCGTGCAACTCCAACAACTTCTTTTTAACCATCGAGCCGGGCAAGATATACAGCTTCAAGGTGGCGGCGGTAAACGAGGGGGGCGAGAGCCTCTGCTCCGAGATACTCTCAGTGGGGCTCGCAAAGGGGTCATCATCCGCAGATGTGATTGTAGTCAACAACTTCGACCGCGTAGCGGCCCCGGCATCGTTCGCCAGCCGCGACTCGTCCATGGCCGGCTTCGCCAACTTCATAGACGGCGGTGTCCCTTACCTGCGCGACATCTCATTCACGGGAGAACAGTTTGAGTTCCGGCGCAACGCGCCTCACCTTGGGAGCGAGTATTCAGAATTCGGGGCCAGCTACGGCGACTACGAGACCAGGGTGATTGCCGGAAACACCTTTGACTATCCGCTGCTCCACGGCGCAGCCCTCATGAATGCCGGGCTCAGTTTTGCCTCCTGCTCGCGCTCCGCGATGCTCCGCGGCTGCGTAGAGCTCCAGAAATACCGCATCTGCGACCTTATATGCGGCAAGCAGGTCCGTACCCCAATCGGATATGAAAAGTGCCAAAAAGGCTCAAAATCGCCCCGCAAACGGGTGATTGAACACTCCGTATTCCCCTCCGCCATCCGCGACGCCCTTTCTGCCTTCACAAAGCAAGGTGGCAGCCTGCTGATATCGGGCGCATACGTTCTCAGCGACAGCAACGATTTCATCTATGACTTCGGGCCGGATGAAGCCACAATAAAGAAAGAGACCGATGCTGAGAAGAAGTTTATCAGCGACGTGCTCAAATGCCAGTGGCTAACCAACAAAGGGGGAAACTCCGGCACCGTCCGTTCCGTACAGAGCCCTTACAGATTCAGCCCCGGCCACAACTACACCTTCTTTACTAAACCCAATCAGGTACGCTACTGCGTGGAATCTCCCGACGGCCTGCTGCCCGCCAACGCCGCCGGAGCCTTCACGGTGATGCGTTATTCCGACTCCGGAATCGGGGCCGCCGTCGCCTACAAAGGGACAGCCTACCGCTCTCTCACCCTCGGCTTCCCCATAGAAGCCCTCGCCACCCAGGCAGAAATAAACGCCCTGATAAAAGACGCAGTCGGGTTCCTGAAATAGCAACAAAAAAAGGCGGCCGCGGGGCTGCCTTTTTTGTTGGATCGGTATTAACAGATACTATTTTGCTGCTTCTGCATCAACCTCTGCCTGGGCCTCTGCAACCATGTCTGCGTTTGCAGTGATGTAAACCTCTACGCGGCGGTTCTGTGCGCGGCCTTCTTCTGTATCGTTGGAGGCTACGGGCATGTCATAGGATTTACCTTCTGCAACCATGCGGCCTGCGGCGATACCCTGTGCAACGAGGTAGTCCTTGACGGCATTCGCACGTTTCTGGGAGACGCTTGCGTTAGCCTCTGCAGTACCGATGTTGTCTGTATGGCCCCAGATTGTGATGTCGGTGTCGGGCATATCCGCCATCTTTGTTGCGAAATCCTTGAGAGATTTCTTTGCGGCGTCGCTGAGGTTAGCTTTGTTGAATGCGAAGAGGATACCGTTGTCAAAGGTAACCTTCACGGAGGTCAGGTTGTTGACATCGGTCACAGTCTCTACCTGCGCCCCCTCTATTGCAGCAAGTTCCTCTGCTTTCTTATCCATCCTGTCGCCGATGATGGCGCCCACGCCGGTACCGATGATTGCACCTATGGCAGAACCGATGGCAGCAGACTTTGCATCCTTACCCACAAGGGCACCTACGCCTGCACCTACTGCAGCACCGGAGCCGCCTCCAATTGCAGAACCCTTTGCAAGATTGGACCAGGAACCGCAGCTGGACAGAACCATGGTCACGCAAGCTGCGAGCAAAATAAACTTCTTCATAATTCCAATTTTAATACGTTAATGATATTTCTTCTATTATTTATTCAAATGAGCTGCATATAGCTCTAATAATCCAGTATATACCTCCTCCGGCATCCCCTCTGTCTCATGCTTGCAGCGCGCCACGAGCCGCTCCCTGTCTTCTACCGTGTAACAACCCTGTTTCAAATACCTGTCCCCCTCGGCAAGCAGGTCTGCGGCGGCATAATTGGTGGGCCATAACTTGAAAGAAGCCGTGAGCCTCCTGTCCAGAATCTCAGACAATATACGGAATTTTTCGTTATGTTGGGCACTGTCTGCCAGCGAAAGCTCTTCTGCGGTAAGGGGCTTGCAGAAATCTACATGGATCCTCCCCTTGGGCTGGATAAAGCCCTGCAGCATGCTGTTGACATCCTCCCCGGGCTGCTTGTGATAGTACCCCTGACGCGCCTTGGTGATAGACTCCATCACCTTCAGCGCCCCGCAGGTCTCATATTCATAAGAGATAGTGACCGGCATGATGCGCAATTCGGCAAAATTCTCTGCAAACGAGCCGCTGCCGCTCATGGCAAGCATCTTCAGCAGCCCCTGCTCGGTGCGGTCATAACCGTCCTTGGTACGCCCGCCGCGGTGCGCTATCCACACGGAACGCTCGCCGCTGGCCACCTTGGCGCGGATATAAGAAGATAGCACCCTGGATGTTGAATAAACGATGCGCGGATTGTCGCTGCGCACCACCTTTATCATGCGGTTGGAGCGCATGGCATCCTCAATGTCGCGGCTTGCCAGCAGATTGTCTCCCGCCGCAATCTCCGTCTTTGGCAGATTGTTCAGATGGAGAGTATATTCCACCAGTGCCGGGTCCAGCACAATGTCGCGATGGGTAGAGAGCAGCACAAAAGACCCTACTGAACCGTCGCTTTCAAAGAAGTTCTCTATTCCACTGTAACTAAGGGTACTGTGAGTCAACTCCAGATCCATCCTCAAGGCCTCTGCAATCACCTTGACCTGGAAATCCTCCACCGTGCGGCAACTGCGGATGATACCCGGCAGATAATCCGGATCCTTGTCGGGATACAGCACTTTGGCTGCAGATGCCACCAGAGGACTCGCCGCCAGCGAAGGCATCACCGCAGCGGCCTCTTCATCGGTGTAAGGTCTTATATTTTTATATAAATCGTCCATCCTACTCTTTTCTAAATGCAAGGTCAGACAACGCTGCAACCAGGAACGCCGCAGCGAGTGCAGCGCCTGCAATGACGGGCAGCGAAGCCATCTGGGGCACGATCACCCCGTCCACAACCATAAACATAGCAAAAGCCGCAATCACAATAGCGGCCAGGGCAAACCAGATACGCCACTTAAGTATCCCGTGCAGCAGCTGGGACACAGCCACGACGGCCACCGGGAACATAATCAAATCAAAACGCCATCCAAAAGCCAGAGCCAGGGCGGCCGCCACAGACAGCGCGACGCAGATACCGTACATCCACCCTTTCGCATGCCGCACAGCCGCAGTATTACCGGCGCTGGTGCGGAGCGAATTGGCGGTAGCCAGCCTCAGGGCTCGCTTTTCGCCAAAGATATAAACCAGCACGGCGGCTACGGCAGCCACCAGCACCACCCCATAAAATGCCACGTAAACCCAGTTGCCGGCAAGCTTCAGCAGGGACAGCAGCCAACCAGCCAAAACGGCAGCAGCCACGGCCACTATCGACTTGCAGATGTAAGCCACAATGTGACGGGCCTGCACCTTTCCGCGCACCACGGCAAAACAAAGCTCGCCGCACAGAAGTGCCAGGGCCACACTGCATAGCAGGATCGTAAGCCCCCTGTCAAGCGCAAGTCTGTCAAGAAAACCCAACATACACCTATTTATTTTTTAACAAATATCAGAAAAAATACTACAAATACAATACCTAACGGCGCTTCAATAGAGAAGAGTCGCCATAACTCAAAAAGCGGAAGCCGTTGTCCATCGCAAACCGGTACATATCCCGCCACCCGTCGCCTATAAACGCCGCAATCAACAGCAGCAGAGTGCTTTTAGGCTGATGGAAATTTGTTACCAGATAGTCCGCCATACGATACCTGAAACCCGGGACAATAATTAATCTTGTCCTTGCAGAGAGCTTATCAAGATTATTGTTTTCCAGATATTTGATAAGCGAATACAACGACTCCTTGGTAGAGATTCCATAACCCTGCTCGCGATATGGCTCCCACTGCTCAACCACACCGGGCGCCCCCCTCTCTATGCAGTGCACGCCCAGATAGTAGAGCGATTCCAGGGTACGGGTCGATGTGGTGCCCACAGCAATCAGCCTCCCGCTGCCGGCATGTTTTAAGAGCTTTTCCAGGAACGCCCGCGTAACTACAAACGGCTCGCTGTGCATATTGTGCTCCGCCACATTGTCGCTCTTTACCGGGAGAAACGTCCCCGCCCCAACATGCAGAGTGACATAATCTATATCTATGCCGCGGCCCCTGATAGAATCCATGACCCTGTCGGTAAAGTGCAGACCTGCCGTAGGAGCTGCCACAGAGCCCTCCCAGCGGGCATAAGTGGTCTGGTAGCGGGTATAATCGAGTTCCTCGGTCTCACGGTTCAGATACGGCGGGATGGGCATGTTGCCGCACATCTCCATCACCCGGGAGAAGGAGTCGCCCCCGTTCCAACGGAATTCTACTATGCAGGTATTATCCATCCGCTCCACCAGGCTGGCGGTGAGATCCAGATTCTCCAAAACCGCCCGCTGCGAGGCGTCACAATGGTCAGTTATTAGCCTCACACGGTCTTTGAAACGCTTCAGATTGCCCACCATACACTTAAAGCGGCAGCTTGAAGTGGTGGCGAAACAAATTTGATAATCAGCAGGTTCGTATGGTTCAAGACAGAAGATCTCTATCATCGAGCCGGTATCTCTGCGAAAGAACAACCGGGCGGGAATCACTTTGGTCTGGTTGAACACCATGAAGCCGTTTTCCGGCAAAAAATGTGAAATATCCTTGAAACACTTCTTTGAATACCCTTCACCTACATTTACCAACAGGTTGGAGTCGTCTCTGTTAGGCAAAGGATACTTTGCTATGCGCTCTTCGGGTAGGGAATAGTCGTAGTTATTAATGTCTATATCTACGGTCATCGTCTCAATTTTAAACAAAGATAAAAAATGTGCAGGATTAGCGGCGAAAAATCTATTTAAAGCATCACTTCAAATAAAGAAGAATTGATTTTTGTAACTTGTAAATAACAAAGTGGCAATTGAAATGTTAATCAATGGTATTTACAAAAATCATTTCCATGAAAAAGCCTATGAATTGATTTTTGTCTCATAACTTTTTGTAATACAAGCGGGATTGATTCCTTATACTACTTAATATCAGATGTTTATATAATCCTATTTGCATTTTCAGGACAAGTGAAATTTGCGACAATTGTAATTTTTTGGCCAAAATAGCCACGGAAAGGCAGTAAAGGGGGTATTTAATAATAATTATAACATACTAAATCAGTTAATTATGCAAATTAACTCATTATATACATTAATCAAAAAGGCACCCTTTAACCCCTGTTTCCACCGATCATAATATGCTCACATTTGTAATTTACAATTGTATCGCGAATAAACTTTTGCGA
>JAFSUF010000007.1 GCA_017445425.1 Bacteroidales bacterium
ACCGGACGGCTGAGGTCGTGCTGGAAGCGGAGGTCGCGGTTTGTCACGATACCCACCAGATAACCAGCTTCATCCACAACCGGGATGCCGCCGATATGATTCTGGGCCATCAACTTGAGGGCATCGCCCACCGTGCGGTCACCAAGAATGGTGACGGGGTCGTATATCATACCGTTCTCCGCACGCTTTACCCGGCGCACCTGATTGGCCTGCTGGTCAATAGGCATATTCTTGTGTATAACGCCTATACCACCGGCGCGGGCGATTGCGATTGCCAGTTCATACTCTGTTACGGTATCCATCGCCGCCGACACAATCGGGACGCTCAAGGCAATGTCGCGTGTAAAATGGGTTGCCACGTTAACATCGCGGGGAATAATCTCGCTGCGGGCGGGAATCAGCAGGACATCGTCGAAGGTGAGACCTTCCATAACAATCTTGTCGGAGAAGTTTTGCATAATCGTGAGGATATAAATTTTGCAAAGATACTAATTTTTCGGGGGATAGAGCCGCCCTTGAAAAGTTTCTCTCTGCTCCAGCCTTTTTTCCAGCATCCTGATAAGCTCGACATTACGCACCAGCCCCCACGGAGTCGAATTCACAAAGCGAGGCGGGACCTCCCCGGCAAAACGCTCAATCACAAGACCGGGCCTGAGCCGCTCCAGGAAATCGACAAAAAAGTCAATATACCCTTCCAGCGTGAATGTGACAAACCTTTCGGGATGCGAGAGGAACTCTTCTTCCATTTTCGTGCCTTTTATGATTTGGAGCTGATGAAACTTTACGCTGTCTATCCTGAGGGCATTGATTTTATCTGCAGCGGCAAGCATCATTTCGCGCGACTCGCCCGGAAGGCCAAATATGAAATGCGCCCCTGTATTCAGGCCGCGCGCGGCGGTCATTTCCACCGCCCGGAGCGCATCGGCAAAAGAGTGGCCACGGTTGATGTGTTTCAAGGTTGCGTCGTAGCACGACTCTATGCCGTATTCCACAATCACTATGTGGTCTTTTGCCAGTTCTGCCAGGTAATCCAACTTGGCTTCATCCACACAATCTGGACGGGTACCTATCACTATTCCCTTTATTTCTGGATGGGAGAGCGCTTCGCCGTAGAGTCCCTTGAGCTTCTCCAGCGGAGCGTAAGTGTTGGAATATGGCTGGAAATACGCCAGATAGCCACCTGCCCTGCGGTAGCGGCCCCGGTGGAACCCTATACCCTCCTCCAGTTGCAGGGCAATGCTTTTGTCGGGGGTGCTGTAGTTGGGGTGAAAGGCGTTGTTGTCGCAGAAGGTACATCCTCCGCGGCCCTTGCTGCCGTCGCGGTTGGGGCAGGTGAAACCGGCATCCACCACAAGTTTCTGCAGCCGGACGCCGTATTTCTCTTTAAAGTAATCTGCCTGCGAGTTGTAGCGCCGCATTACAGTTTAACCTTGAAGGCTTTACCGGGGCGTGACTTATAAGTTCTGGTGCGTCCGGTGGCGTTGTCGGTGATGGTGGTCTTGAGCCTCTTGCCGCTGCGCTCTACCTTGATATTGAAATCCGAGCCGAATGCACGCACATTACTGAGTTCTATCTTTTCCCATTCCTGCGGGAACGAGGGCTTCATGGTGAACTTTTTGAAGCCGGCGGGCCGGATGCCAAACATCCCTTCTGTGAAAATGCGGCAGTAAAGGCCGCTCTCTGCAGAGAGATGGCGCTGGCGCCCCTCAGGCCACGCCTCAATGGGATACGGCACATGGTCTTCCAGCAAGCGGCGGTGGCTGTATGCGCTCACCTTGGGGGTGATGTAATCGCCCTTGCCCGCATAATATGCCCCGCGGAAAGCGTAGAGGGTAGAGCGGTCCCAGTAGGTCTCCTCCCCCATCTGGGTCAGCAGCCCCTCTCCGGTATAGAGCGGGCTCTCAAACAGCGCGTCCAGGGTGGCGTCGGCACGGTCAAAGATCCCCACCACTAACGGCATGCATATCCATGAGCGGAGAGTGTCGTTACCCTCATAATAACGATATGTCTCATATCCGTTTACTGTCGATTCAAAATAATTGCAGATGTTGCGGCGCATCTGTTTTGCCTGGCGGCGGTAACTGCGCGCCACTTTGCACCCTTTGCCCAGCTCTTTTGCAAGATACGATGCGCTGATGAGTGCATCATAATAGAGGGTCGATGTGCAGAGGTTGGCATCGCCGTCTTCAAAGCGCCCTTCAAGTTCATCGTGGTCGGAGAGGACCACCCCATCTTCATTCATTTTGAGCCGGCAGTACTCCAGGCACCACTCTACGAGAGGCCAGATATCCTCCGCCACCTCCTTATCGGCACACTCCAGACAGTAGCGGGAGGCGCCGTAGGCGGTCATGGCGGCATCGCCACGGTCGCCCGCGCCGTTCCAGATGTCATCGCCCTCCGCAATGATGGAGCTCGGGATGGGCTCATACGCGTCGTTCATGAAGCGGGAATACTGCATATAGCAGTCGTAGGCCGACTTCACGCCGGTTTCATAGCCGGTAAAGGGGAAGAACGGATTCACATATTCGCACTGGTCGTTGCACCAGAGGGCGGCATAATAGGATTCTCCACCGGGAGCATGCATCAGCCCGCCCTTGGTAGCGATGATGCTCTCGCTGGCGCGCAGCTTGGCATATCTGAATTCGGTATTAATCACCTCGTCGGGGGTTTCCAGCACCAGATTTTCACTCAGCTGGCGGAACAGCTCCTGGCGTGCAGCATACTCCGCCTTAACATCTATCGACTGCGGGGCCAGGCGCTTCGCATCTGCCTCGTCCTTCTCATAGGCCTGCATCACCAGCGAAAAAGTGCGTGTTTCGCCGCCCGCCAAAAGGGCCGTGCCGCCGCCTGCCAGCTCTATATCCATCACATAGCTCCCCTTGACGCCGCGCTCCGGGTCGCTCTCCCATCTAAACTTATAATCCGGCACCTCCAGATTCACGGGCCTGTCGGAGGTATTCTTAATGGTGACTATCTCAAAGGTGGCCTGCTTCTCCCGGCTTGGGAAATCCATGCGGGTCATCTCCAGCGCCCCGTCGCACTCCACCACCTTCAGGGTACCGTCTATCTCCACGCTTTCTGCCTTGAAAGCCGGCTCTTTGCCGTCCACCTTTATCAACTGCGCCACGTTGGTGGTGTGGCGGTAGGGGAAAAAAGCGTGGGTATTGTTCGGAATCATGCGCAGCAGGGGAAATACATGGTGGTATTCGCAGTAATAGCGCCCGGCATCGTCAATCCCCCAATAATACACAATCGCAGCGCGCTGGCCGCTCATCTCAATATGGTCGTGGTGAGGGGTGTTCGCCGCAGCTTCCATCCTGATGGTATTGGTCGCAGGGTCAATTGCCCATCGGGTTTGGGCATTTGCCGCAATAAATCCGGCAAGCAGCGCCGCCGCAAGTAAGAGCCTTTTCATCTTGTCCAAAGTTTGATTATACAAATGTAGAATTAATTAACTTAGCAGAAAATATCCCGCTCATGGTCTTCAAAAAGTATCTGCTCATCGTTGCGGCCGTGTTTGCACTGGCAGGCTGCTCCCAGAAATACGCCGTCACACCCGGCGACATTGCCCGCACCATGCCCATGCCCCGCTCGCTTGGGGATGGCAGGGACGGCGACGACTTCGGCATCTGCATTATTTCCGTAATGAACATACGGGAAGAGCCCAAATATGAGGCAGAGATGGGCACTCAGATGCTCATGGGGGCGATATGCTGGATTATCGAGCAGAAAGACGGATGGGCCATGATATCCACTCCGGAGGGGTACATCGCCTGGGTCAACGAGAAGAGCCTTAAGATAACCGACAGCGCCGGGGCGATTGCATGGAAAGCGTCACCACGGCTGATTGTCTCGGCACACTACACCCCGCTCCTTTCGCAGCCCAAGGCGGGCAGCGAGATTGTCCGCGACGCGGTCCGGGGCTGCATCATGCAAAAGATTTCCCGCAAAGGGAGCTGGTATCAGGTCAAGCTGCCCGACGGAGTGGAGGCTTATGTTGCAGCGTGCGACGTGGCCGACTGCCGCGAATACTTTGAAAATCAGCATCCTGCAGGGGGAGACATAGTTGCCGACGCCAAACTTTACATGGGCATACCCTATCTGTGGGGCGGTTCCAGCATCAAGGGGCTGGATTGCAGCGGCCTCTCACAGCGGGTATATATGGATTGCGGCATACTCCTCCCCCGCAACGCCTCCCAGCAGGCACGCAGCGGCGATGAGGTTGACATATCCGGCGGATGGGACTTGTTGCAGCCGGGTGACCTCCTCTTCTTTGGCCGCCCCCGCGACGACAGTTCTATGCGAATCTATCATGTAGCCATCTACATCGGTGACGGCCAGATAATCCACAGCGCCGCCGGCAAAGTACACACCGCCTCAATCATCCCCGGACGTGCCAACTACTACAGCGGCTGCTCCAATATAGTCGCAGCCCGCCGCATCCTCGGCAATGTAGATAAAGAAAAAGCCGCCTGGAGCATTCTCACAAGCGGCTGGTATTTCTAAGAATCTGTCTGGTAACCAAACACCCCAATTGTTTTTTTACTATCTTTGCGGCAATTAAACTAATCAGGATATGAACCTTCGAACAATTAAGAAAGACATCGAATTTGTAACCAACGAATTTCTCTGCGACTGCCTCACATTCAGCGAATACAGCCAGGGGAAAAAAGACGAGCAGGTAAAAGACCTGGTAAACCAGGCGCTTGTTCTGGCCGACACCACCTTCTGCAAGGTAAACGATTACCCTGCTGAGGGCACCAAAGCATATTTCAAAGAGGTCAACAAGAACCTATATGAAGGGTTCGACGCCCTTTACCAGAAGCTCAGCGAACTCACAAAATAAAACCACATTTATAATGATGTGTCGGTGTCGGTTTCTATCCCGATTCCGATACAGATCGGTCCGGTAGCTCAGCTGGATAGAGCAACAGCCTTCTAAGCTGTGGGTCTTGGGTTCGAATCCCAACCGGATCACAACAAAGCGTATTGAGCGAGGGAAAGCTTGCTTTCCAGAGCGAAATGCGCTTTTGTTGTGATGGCCCCTGCCAAGGGGGCGGGAGACAGTATAGAAGTGCGAAGTGTCTTTAACGTCCCAAAAACCCGGACGATAACATCAAAAACAGCCTTATATGTCAATAACGTCCTGGTATCTTGGACGTTATTAACACATTCAGCTAAAGTCTGCGACAAGACCAAACCGGCATATGCTGGCGCAATTACTATATAAACTCATCAACCGGCTTCCAGGCCCGGGCAGAAGCCTCCGCTTGCAAAGGAGTGCGTCGATATACCTACCCGGTCCATTCATGATATAGGGATTGTTGTGGCACCTTACCTACAGATACTCAACGTTTTACAACATCTCCCTTGCGTAAAAATGCGCAAGGGACATTGCATAAAGGGCTGGTATCCAAACATGTAAGTGCCACGACATTTAGCTTTTCCGGGCAGAAGCCTCCGCATGCAAAGGGTCGTCGCTATTCCGTTCATCCGCCTTTTCTACGCTACAAAAATGCCTAAGCTCGAGGACTCGCTCCGCTCAGACATCTCTCGCTTTTAACGGCTTTTTCGGTCGCTGCGAAATAGCGCGCTTTCAGCGCTTGCCCCGGCGTCATCACTCAAACCGCCCCGACCCTTTCAAGCTGCGGCATTTTCTGGGGCCACCTGCAAAACCCTGTGTCTATAAAATGTAAGTAAAGTTCTATCTTTGGGAAAAAGATAGAATATGATGGACATACTCAGTACACTAAGCCGGCTACTCCTTCCCGAGGAGGTATTTGAATACTTTACGATAACAGACA
>JAFSUF010000060.1 GCA_017445425.1 Bacteroidales bacterium
CAATGAGGCACAGAGCGTTGACATCCTCCCTCTGGCTAAGGCCGCCCTCGGTATACCGGCAGAAAAAGTTGCCCCTACACAGATTCAATAAAGTTACGTAATAAATATTATCTTTGCGCGTGAGGGTTATCAGTTATGATTACCCTCACGCGTTGTAAATACACAGACATAATGAATCACAAAGTAATTGACACTAAGGATGTTGTCATAAGGTTTGCGGGCGATTCCGGCGACGGAATGCAGCTCACCGGTACCTTGTTTGCCGATGCTTCGGCGCTGTATGGCAACGAGATTTCAACATTTCCCGACTATCCGGCTGAGATTCGCGCGCCGCAGGGCACCGTCTCCGGAGTATCAGGGTTTCAGGTTCACTTTGGCAGCGAAGGTATCAACACCCCGGGCGACTATTGCGACGTTTTGGTGGCGATGAACCCTGCCGCACTCAAGGCAAATGCAAAGTGGGCCAAGAGCACCGCAACCATCATAGTGGATGTTGACACATTCACCCGGGACGGGCTCGACAAGGCAGGTTTTACCACCGACGACCCCGCCACGGAGCTCCATATCGAGGACCGCAACATAATCTGGGCTCCCATAACTTCGCTCACGAAGGAGAGCCTTGCCGGCAGCGGCCTCGATCCGAAGTCGATTCTCCGTTCAAAGAATATGTTTACCCTGGGGATGTGCTTCTATATGTTCAACCGTCCGCTGGACTATACATACGCATATCTTGAGAAGAAGTTCGGCAAGAAGAAGCCGCAGCTGGTAGAGCCCAACAAGAAGGTGCTTACCGACGGCTTCAACTACGCCGCCAACATCCAGGCGATTGCCAATACCTATATCGTAGCTCCGGCTGACCTGCCCAAGGGCACCTACCGCAACATAAACGGCAACCAGGCTGTGGCCTGGGGTCTTATCGCAGCGGCAGAGAAGGCCGGCCTGCAGCTCTTCTGCGGTTCGTATCCGATAACCCCCGCCACCGCCATCCTTGAGGAGCTTGCGATCCATAAGAATCTCAATGTGAAGACAATGCAGGCAGAAGACGAGATTGCCGGCATATGCACCGCCATTGGAGCTGCTTACGGCGGAGCCCTCGCGGCTACCACAACCTCCGGCCCCGGCCTGAGCCTAAAGAGCGAGGCGATGGGTCTGGCAATGATTACCGAGCTGCCGCTCGTGATTGTGGATGTGCAGCGCGGCGGCCCCTCGACCGGTATCCCCACCAAGACAGAGCAGACCGACTTGGCACAGGCGCTTTACGGCCGCAATGGCGAATGCCCCATCTGCATTGTGGCCGCCCACTCTCCGTCGAACTGCTTTGATGCTGCGTTCAACGCCGCTAAGCTGGCTCTGGAGCACATGATGCCCGTTATCCTGCTCACCGAGGGCTTCCTTGGCAACGGCAGCGAGCCCTGGAAGATACCGTCAATGAAAGATTATCCCGCCATCAAGCCGCCCATCATTGACTCTTGCGAAGGCAATTTCAAACCATTTGAGCGCGATCCCAAGACTTTTGTACGCAAATGGGCGATCCCCGGCAAAGCTGGCCTCGAACACCGCGTCGGCGGCTTGGAGAAGAATCCTGCCGGGACCATCTCTTCCGATCCGGAGAATCACGCATATATGGTGGCTCAGCGCGCAGCAAAAGTGGCTGCCGTGGCCGATTTTATCCCCGACCTGGAGGTTATCGGCGAGAAGCAGGGCGACCTGCTGATAGTGGGCTGGGGTGGCACTTTTGGCCATCTCTTCACCGCTGCAAAGCAGCTGCAGGCAGAGGGCAGGAAGGTCTCCCTTGCACATTTCGACTATATCAACCCGCTGCCAAAGAATGCCGCCGAGGTATTCGGCAAATTTGGCAAGATAATGGTTTGCGAGCTTAACAGCGGCCAGTTTGCCGACTATCTGCGTGCCCGCATCCCTCAGTATAAATATGAACAGTACAACAAGGTCCAGGGTCAGCCGTTCATAGTAGATGAAATAGTGGACGCCGACAAGGCAAAATTATCATAAGGAGGAAGTCGTGATGAAATATCAAGCACAAGATTTCAAAAGTAACCAGCAGGTTCGCTGGTGCCCCGGTTGTGGCGACCACGCTGTTTTGGCAGCGCTCCAGAGGGCACTCCCCTCAGTTGCAGAGGCGCTCGACCTGCCCAAAGAGAAGTTTGTTGTAGTCTCCGGTATCGGCTGCTCCAGCCGCCTTCCGTATTATATGGATACTTTCGGCTTCCACGGCATTCACGGCCGCGCCACGGCCCTTTCCACCGGTTTGAAAGTGGCCCGTCCCGAGCTCAGCGTATGGCAGGCTTGCGGTGACGGCGATGCTCTCGCCATCGGCGGCAACCATTTTATCCACGCCATCCGCCGTAATGTGGATCTGAACATCATCCTCTTCAACAACCAGATTTACGGCCTCACCAAAGGTCAGTACAGCCCTACATCCAAGTTTGGCGCGATTACCAAAACATCGCCCTACGGCACCGTGGAGAATCCCTTCACTCCGGGTCAGCTGGTAATCGGCGCGCGCGGTACCTTCTTTGCCCGCGGTCTCGACGTTGACATCAAGAACAATCCGGATATTTTCCTCGCCGCAGCGCTGCACAAAGGCGCGTCGGTGTGCGAGATGCTGGTCAACTGTATGATTTTCAACGATGGCGCCCATGCCGCAATTTCTGCCCGTGAAGTCCGTGCCGATAAGACCATCTTTCTGCGCGACGGCGAAAAGATGATGTTCGGCGCCAACAACGACAAGGGTCTGGTGCTGGAGAACGGCGCCCTCAAGGCTGTGACAATCGGCCAGGACGGTTACACCATGGACGATATCCTGGTGCACCACGCCGACACCCGCGACACCTTCATGCACAGCATGCTGATAGACATGAAGGGCGACCTGCCGGTAGCCCTGGGCGTTATCCGTAACGTAGAGGACTCCACCTACGACGAGAACGTCGAAAAGCAACTCCAGGAAGTCACCGCCGCCGCCAAAGTCCACAGCGTAGACGAACTCCTGCACTCCGGCTCTACCTGGGAGGTGAAGTAGGAAGTCAGTTATAAGTAACATAAAAACGCCACCCTTAAGATGAAGGTGGCGTTTTTATTTGGTATCTGGATAAGCTTTATTAAATTTGCAATAACAATGACGATATTTTGCGAATTTCGTCAACGTAATTTCAAAAATTCGTATTAGATATGTATCAGAGAGTATTCGATATTGAGAACCGTTTGGATGAAGGAATGTTTCTGTTTGGTGGCCGTCAGGTCGGGAAGTCAACCTTGTTAAGGGAAAGGTTTCCGAGTGCGGTTTACGTTGATCTCCTTGATCCTGACAATAGAAAACGGTTCAAACGCCGCACTATGGAGTTTTACGAGATGCTGGTAAAATATCCGCCCAAGACACTGGTCATTGTTGATGAAATCCAGAAACTCCCGGAACTTCTGGATGTCGTCCACAAATTGATGGTGGAAAAAGACCTCCATTTCATTCTCAGTGGCTCAAGTGCAAGAAAGATAAAGAAGGCCGGTGTAAACCAGCTTGGAGGCCGCGCAAATGAAGAGCATCTATATCCGCTAGTCTATGCAGAAATCCCCGATTACGATTTTGACAGGGCCATCCAGAATGGTATGATTCCCCGTCACTATGATGTAATGGATGCAAGAAGACGTTTACAGGGATATATAAATCTCTACCTGAAGGAAGAGATAGAAGAGGAGGCTCTGGTCCAGGACATCGACACCTTTGAACGCTTTCTTGAAGTAGCTGCAGTCACAAACACCGAAATCCTGGATTACAGCAATGTCGCCTCTGACTGCGGGGTTTCAGTCAACACGGTGAAGGCCTATTTCAAGATTCTCTATGATACGCTTCTTGGTTTTGAAGTGAAGCCATACAGGAAGGTGGTTAAGCGTAAACTGCTCCAGACCTCAAAGTTTTACTATTTCGATGTGGGAATCCCCAATTTCCTGCTGCACCGCTTCCATCTTATGCCGGAGACTCCGGAATATGGACATGCTTTCGAGAACCTAGTTATGCAGGAAATACGCGCTTATCTGGACTATACAGAAAGTGAGGAAGAACTGACCTACTGGCATACTTACAACAAGGATGAAGTTGATGCTGTGATCGGCGATGCCCGTATAGCCATTGAGATCAAATCAACAGACCACGTAGAAACCAAGCACAAGAAGGGATTGCAGAAATTTGCGGAAGAACATCCAGACGCAAAGTCGGTTATCGTTTCCCGGGATTTTCTTTCCAGACGCTCAGGAGACATTGACCTATATTATGTAACCGATTTCTTTAAAGCCCTCTGGGCAGGTGAAATCATCTAAGAAAGTTGATTATAATCTGAGATGATCTGCACGGCTTGCCGGCGGCATAACCTCTGAGCATCAGAGCGTTAATATAATCAATGGTACCTTTTGGGGGTACCATTGATTGTTGTAGTATGTTGTGTAAAAGCGGTTTGACTGCCAAGACAGTTTCGCTTATTCGTCTTTCATGCAACGGATGGCGTTAGCCTGGGCCTTGGGTGAGTAATGGTTGGCCGGTTCAACAGTCTCATTGTCCGAATCAAAGAAGAAGGAATATGCGTGACCTTCGTCTCTGGGAGTTGAATACCAGTAATGGCCTTCCATGCCGACCTTGTTGAGGTTGAAGCTGACAGGGTGATGGAATCCGGTAGCTGGATACCATATACCGTCCATCATCATGCCATATTGATACTGGCTTGATACACTATGGTTGCTGAAGATGGGGCGAGGCGGCACTTTCCAACCATATGGGCAGGGGTCAAATATGGTTTTTTCTTCTCCCCAGAGGGCATTTTCGTGCTCGTCAAGCCAGTCGCCTTCGCCGCCAGCTTCGTCCATAATTGCATAGCCTGGATGGCGTAGTGCATAGGAGAGGGTGGATGTAGAGGCACTTGCTTCAACAGGACCGTATTCTCCATAGTCAGAATATATCTCGTATAATGACTGGCTGTTACTATCGTAAGCGGCAGCCCCCATATATGGATCTTTCCTCCCCCACTGATACATCATTCCCAGTGAGCGGCTATCATACTTTGTGTTGTTCAAGGCGCCTAGATTCATCTTCATAAACTTCTTGTCTCCGGCATTTCCCCAATCGACGGTATCATAGTCGTTATCCGGATTATAATCTACAATCCAAATGTGCCAGCTCCAGAGTATATTTCCTTGAGGATCTTTCAAGTATATGGTAGCATTCCCGTAAATATTGTTCAACGAGGTGGTGAAGTATATATACCCGTCTTTGAGGTAGCAATCTGTGATAAGACCATCTTCCATCTTTAGGCCACCGTATCTTGTCCCGTGTATCTCAGTAGTATTCTCTGTGTAGAATTCGACATTAGCCTGTGCGGGAATTCCAACGGAGATATTTGAGTTTCCCTTAACAGAAGCATTGAATTTGTACTTATTGTGTGGTCGCGCCATATAGCAATTGGCAGTACCTGATGCACTGAGGTCAATAACTGGGCGCAAATCCAAGGACATATCTGAGCGCTGGCAGCGGACGTGTTTTAAGTCGCCGGAAGAATGACCTGTTCCGAATCCGTCATAATTGAAACAAATAGCACCCCAATATGAGAGATGATGGTGGCTGGTCCAAACGGGCTCCTTGGGATAGGTTGCCATAGATCCGGCGCCAAATACGGCGTAGTCATTATACTCTGTTACAGTGAACGCGTTGGCATACTGGTAGTATGTGTCGAATTCTGCTACTTTCCACCCCGGAGGACAAGGGTCATACATGGTTTTTTTCTTGCCCCAAAGATCTGCTATATCACCCAGTGCCATGTCTCCATAGATGTCCCCGTCTCCACCTGCATCAACTATTGTCGTGGGAATACGTGTAAGATGTTCTAGAGTTTTGCGACCAGGATCTGCGCTAAACGGGTTACTTGGATAATACAAGAATTTTCTATCACCCGGATAGTACGCAGCATCAAACGGATCTTTCCTGCCCCACTGGTAGTACAAACCATAGAAACTGTCGTCACCAGCCGCCTTCTGCAGTGCACCGAGGTTGCGGTCCATTAGCACAATGGTACCATAAGTGTCTGTACTGCCAATGGCGTCGGGATCATAGTCTGTGCTCCAGATGTGCCAGCTCCACAAGATATTGTCGTCAGTGTCTTTTAGTGCTATAAGGGCATTACCCGGATTGGTTGTTGTTCTAAAACTGATGTACTGGGTTGTAGGGTCAAAGCTAACATTGGCAATAACATCATGTAATGCAGTGTAAACGTCGCCAGACATGAGGGTTTCCCAAAGAATCTCTACTGTGGCATTGCTAAGGACAGCCGAATTATTGTCGCATATGGGCTGGGGACTGCATCCCCGGTTGCCAGCAAAGAACCTGTATGAAGTACCGTCGGGAGATACGATATAGGAATTGGCAGTGCCGTTTGCACTCAAGTCCGTAAAGGATTGGGTGCGTACATCCAGCGTTGGCATATTGCGGATCATGGAACGATGAATACTGTTGTCTCTCTCAGTGTGTTTCGCGAGAACTTCTTTGCCGGCAGTGTCGTATACCCTCATTGTGAAACCTTCATGTAAGGGTGTTTTGTATTTGAAGTCATAAAAGTCACCCCCATCCCAATGAATATTACCGGAAGTGGGCAGCACTAAATAGAAGTCTGTCTCTTCGTTTGACAGTTGAACTCCGGAACCGCAGTCCAAGGTAATAAGGCTTCTATGATGATCCTTATAATCAGATGCGGACTGTCCATTTGCAGTGTAGAGTTTGAACTCACTCTCGGAACTGTTCCGTTTCCAACGGTATCTTGCAATGAGAGTGCCCCAGAGGGCTTCCTCTCCGTCCCCTTCAATTGTAATCTTGCCAACCTTTACGTCGCCGGTGAGATTGATTCTAAGCAGGCCACACACATTCTTGAAGCGTAGGGTTTGGTCTCGGCTGACTGCTATTGCAGGGTTATAGTCGCGTCCAAACGAATGCGGACTGTACTGCTGAACGGAAGGTAGTGGTATTTGAACATAGTTGGATAACTCCCAAGAGTCATCTGTCCCTTCTGCCGGTGACTGTCCTGAATCCCGAGCTTCATTTCCGCCTATAGATGCAGCCAGACTATATGGATAAACAGCATAGTAATACAAACTGCCCTCTGGAAGCGCAGGTACGTTCCCGGAAAAAACAGATTCCACAGTGCCCGCACCAGATTCGAGATCGAGCTGATATCCCTGTCCGTCGGAGATTTCGTGCTGTGAAACGAATATTTTGATCTTGTCATTCTCACTCCAGTACACAGGGTACATACCGTCTTCTTCAGAACTCAGATATGTCTTGGTGGCCACGGCGCCTTCGTGAATGGCGGTAAAGCGCATCTTGCCCGTTTCCTGCACAACGCCCATCTCTTCTTTGGGCGAACAAGCTGCAACTGTAAGGATTGCGGCCAAGATGATTATATATTTTTTCATAGTGATGTCCTCCATTTTTTATTCCCAGAAACCGTCTTCAATTCCGAACTGTTCCATCAAGGAAGCGTAGTCCGAAGTAAGGGTGGCGGCGTATTGGTAAGCGTGATTGTTGAGCATGTTCTTTCCGTCAACGGCAGCCAGGTAGTTGTCGCCGTCGGTGGTGTGAAGACTTATGATAACCGTTCTTCCGGAAAGATCTTGCGGCGGCAGCATCGCATAGAAGTAAAGTGTTTCGCCACTCTCTGTGGTGCTCACACCCTCCAGATCCAGCGTAAACTGATTGGCCTGCTCGTCAGAAGTGATGTTATAGGTAGAACCGGAAATGTCAAGACGGGTGGATACTACAACTTTATGTCCGTCGGCAAGGCGGAAGCAGAGCTTATCGCAATTAATGATATCCGGTATAGTCAATTTAAAAAGGACGATGGCTTCTATGCGCTCCATTGAATAGTTGCAGGCTCCGTTAACGGGTTGTTGCATTCCCTGGGCCAGATATTGCCATTCGGCAAGATGTGAGTAGTCATTACGGCCGTGCTGGACTTGACCCCGATAGTCGAAAGGAATGTCATCTTTGTGCCTGTGGTCATAGTCATAGGGGAAGTAAACGGCATATTCGCTGGCAGTTTTAAGTGCCCAGCCGCCACCGTCAAAATCGGCTATGGTTTCTCCGATGTGGTTGGTCATCTCGAAATAGGCCTGAGCGCCCCTGTTGGGGAACATGCCGACGATATCGGTGGAACTCCAGGCAAATGCAACGACATTTGAAATGGTTATCTCCGACTTGGTCCGGGGAGGGAGGTCTGAGATATCCACGTCTTTGACACCCAGCGATACGTGGTTGAGAACGCCGGGACTTGACATCTCGTCGGATGCCTCTTCGCACGCCGCCAGCATTGTGACGGCGGCAGCAATTATCAATACTGTCTTTTTCATAGATAAAAATGTTAGATAATCTTATTCAAACCAAATTTCGCCAGGCCCTGCAATGCCAGGGTTGTCAATGGTGTCATAACTGCCATTGAGCAATACGGACTCGACTCCAATCTGGAGGGTTTCACAGACGGGAGCAACATAAGAGCTTCTGTTCATGATTAACTTGCTAACCCGACAGATCGGGTCACCGGGAAAACCCTGTGTTTCAAGCATAGATTTTCTGTAGTCTGAAAAGGAAGAAGTTAATATCTGAAACACCTCTGAGAGAGGCTCTGAAAGCTTTGACTTTAGCGTTGAAGGATTCTGCATTGGCATTGGTGGA
>JAFSUF010000061.1 GCA_017445425.1 Bacteroidales bacterium
GAGTTGCATCTTCACCCTGTCGCAATTGGCATTGTATGTGAAAGTGGCCGTAGTGTCTCCCTGCGTGATTGTCGCCGGACGGTCGTATGCCTTGTAGGTAAGCACTTGGGCGGGGGTATCAAACGGATAGGCTGTCGGAACGTTCAGCCCAGTTATCTGGTACGGATGGGTGACATTGCCGTAAGCCATTGTCGAGACTCCCCCGTCTATGGATACGATATTGCTGTTGGCGTCGTATGTGATGCTCTTGTTGGCCGCACGCGTCAGACGGCCGAGGTTGTCGTATGAGAAGTGTTCCGTCGCAGTCCAGTGTCCTAACGGGAATGACCTCGACAGCAGGTTGCCAGTGGCCGCGTCGAAATTGTAGCCGTAGTTCTGCAGCGACCCGTTGTTCATCTTACGGTACGTCGGCTGTCCGTAGGCCGTATATCCGTAGGTGCGCGATACGCCTCCGGTGGTGGCCGCCGTCGGTTGCCCCAGATCGTTCTCCGACGTCAGGGAGAATACCGCAGTGTTGTCCGGCAGAGTTATGGAGGTGTTGTAACCGTTTGTGTAGTCATATGCCTCCGTCGTTATGTATCCGTCCTGGGTTGTGTATGCCGCTGACGCCACATTGCCGGCAGCGTTGTATGTATAAGCTCTCTGCAGCCACTTGCCGTCGGGTACGGAATCCTTGACGGTAAGAACACGGTCATAGGCATCGTATGTGTATCGCGATAATGTCCCGTTGGTGGATACCGAGGATACCACCCTGCCGCAGGTGTCATAGGCGTATGTGGTGTTGAAGTCCGGCCGGACGATTCCCGTCACCCTTCCGAGGTGGTCATACGATGTCGCTATGCTTCCAATGGCGTTGATCTCCGTAACCACGGAAGAGCCGTTGGCGTTCACCTGGTACGACGTGCTGCGGGTTCCTGCGCTGGGATCCGTGATGGACGTACGCCTGCCGAGCGTATCGTAGGCAAACGTCGTAGTGGCACCGCCCGTGGAAGATATCGATGCCGGCTGTCCGTCATCAAGATAATCGTAGGTAATCGTGCACAAAGAATCAGCCACGCTCAGCAATGCCCCGGAGGGGCTCATCGTACGGGTAGTCCTTATCCCGTCCTTACGCTCCGTGACCGAGGTGCCGCTGTATGACCATGTTGTCTTCCGGCCTGAAGCTTCGGCTATACGTGTCGCCCGGCCGTAGATGTCGTAGGTATATGTGCTCCAGTACGAAGGGGATGAGCCGCGGTATGGCAGCGACACCTTAGCTGTAAAACCTCTCTGGTTATACTGCGTCCGGACTTTCTGCCACTGACCGTCAAAACGCTTTTGTGAAGACAGGACCTCTCGGCCGGCAGCATCGTAGTCAACTGTCACGACGGGGGAGCCGGAAGACAGCGAGGTCTCCTTGTAAACGCCGATGCCACCCCATGCCCGGGCAAGGGAGTCCACCGTGCCGTCTGGATGCACGGTGCGTGTGACGCGGCCCCAACCATCTCGATATTCATGAGTCTGCTGCCCCTTGTGGTTCATGACGATGGATGGGTTGCCGTAAATGTCGAATCCAGAATATGTGGTGACATGACCTAGGGCGTCTGTGGAAGAGACAAGATGGCGTCCGGAAGAATCATAAGAATATGAAGTCCCCACGTACACGGAAGACCCGGACGGGGCCGACTCCTCGCGGGTGACGTTGCCGCGTGTGTCATACTGCCAGCGGGCCGTAGAGGCGAGATAGAACCTTGCATCAACATCGGCGGGATTGTACTGCCTCTCGTGTTTCTTGCACAATACGGGGCGGCACAGCGTATCGAGGGTATAAGAATACCTCTCTCCCAGCTCCGACACTCCGTCACCGTTAAAATCATGGTTGACGTTCCTGGTCTTGACCGCACCGAGGATATATTTTGACGGATTGTTTTTATGCGAGTATGTAAGGTTCACCCTCTCCCTGTTTGCAATTGTCCCGGAAGATGTCTGGACGCTCTTGCCAACAGACACGCTTGTAGGATAGTCGAAACTGTCGTATGCGTATGTGGTCGTTGTGGATATACCTGTCAGGTTGTCGGTCTCAACTACTTGTGTAAGCCGCGGGTTCATCTTGCCGTATGTCGTGGCATTGTTGTCGAAGGTGTATGCGGCGCTGAGGTATGGAGGTGTGCTCTCGCATCCGGTATGTCTGATTGCGCTCACCGGCACCCCCCTCTTCTGCGGGTCGAAGGTATTTACCGAGACGGTAGTGACACCGTCCAGAAGACCTACCGTCCTTGTCTTCGAGAAACCACAGAATCCCAGGCCCCGGATGTTGACCACGCCGTCCCACCACGAGTAGGTGTCATTGAGCATAACCTGCGAGGTGTCGCTGTCACAGAGAAAGCCCTTGGCGCCGGTGAGCACGTACAGCGGCAGGACACGCAGCTGATAGCCGTCAGCAGCGCTGATACCTGTCGGACTGTTGGTCCAGTAGAGGCTCGACTGTGGCAGGTAGCCGTATGTATTCCTCACTATCTTGCCGTAGCTGTCACAGGACTGGACCAGATGACGCAACGCAGGGGAATAAGATGTATATTCATATTCATATATTTCATGCCTGTCTGCAATGATAAAGCTGCTCATTACTGAGTAATCAACGATATTTGGTGGGAGAATAAAACCTGTGGCGGGAAGAGATGCAAAAGAACTGTGGAAATTATGGAAGCCCATCCCGTCTTCGTTCAGATAATATACCAACGATACTCCGTTTCTTCTGTTCAGAATATCGGGGTAGCCGTCGCGGTTTATATCGATAAAAAAGAATTCATCCCTTGTCTCGTTATAAATGTGCTGCTGTTCCCTGACAACGAAATCTGTTCCAGTGTTTAAATAGAACGTCCATGTTGTACCGGAGGAGCCTTTAGTCGGAGCCTTTATTATATCAAGATAACCGTCCGCGTTGATATCTGTATAATAGACATCTTCTGAGTCAATAATGCTTTGGGTAATGTTCGAATGGGTAGTCACCCATTCAAAAGTATTGTTCTGGCCCCAACGGTCAACCACAAGACCCGAAGTTGTAGCAAAGCATATCTCAGTCCTACCGTCATTATCTAAATCCGCGCATATCAAATTGCGTTCATTTCCGGGAGTCAGTTGAACGAAGAGGTCAATGTTGGACGGGTTAGTGCCCCAATCCAGGTCTATCAAAGATGCATGAGGGGTTTGGCTTATCCCGTATCCATTGTCAGAATAACTTACCGCCAACAATTGAGTTTTGCCGTTGCCCAAAAAATCACCCCAACGGAAAGTCCTTCGATATGGACTATATGTAATATTATTGCCCTGTGTGTATTCAATTACACCATCCACGGGTACATTAAATGCTCTGCTAAAGACAAGGGTGTTGTTTGTACCTCGCTCATATATGCTAATATTCAGAATGTATTGTTGCGCATTCGGAAGCTTTCCTCCTTGACACACCTTCACTACCTCATCTATACCGTCTCCGTCAACATCGACAGCCTCTGCAGTTAAAAAACCTGCCCCTGCCTCTACTGTTGATACTGAAAGATTGTCAATAACGCACGGGGCGAATGAAATAAGCGAATCAGCCGGGTAGGTACAGCCAAAGACGCCTGTCGAAATCTCTTCATACACAGGATAATTCCTGTATGTGACAAGTCCGTCGTCGTAACTGCCGCGCAAGAATTTGCCTCTTCGAAGAACGCTGTTGTCCACAGCGAATAAGCCTGGCACAGGAAGGGTGTCAAGCACCTTTATTGAGTCCTGCCCGAAATGAATTGGCACATCTGCCCCATAGGTGAAAGAGAGTGGCGGGAGGCTCTCTCCCGCCGCATTCGTCAGTGTGACGGAAGACAGCAACTTTGCCCTATCTCCGATATGGTACGACAAACCATAAGAGTATAGTGTAACTCCTGACGAAACGGATTCAATTCCAGAAACTGTCGGCAAACGCTTTACCTTCTTGCCGGCATAATAACGATACTCAGAAGATGGTGATGATGTAAAACGTATGACAGCCGATGCATGGCCCGCAGCGTCAATGCCGTAGCGGACGCTGTCTATGGCATGGTTGCCGTCCTCAGTGTCGAGCGTATAGCAATACTCTATCTTCTCTCCGGTCAGGCTTGTGGAGCTGGTCATCGGATATGACGGCAGGGTGAAACCAAGGTCGCTTCCGGTACCGTACGTCGCCCTGCTGCCATCGGGGTAGAGGACGGTGAAGGATGTGACGTAGTCCGACTGTCCGCGGATTGGCGCCACAAGTACTCTCGGGCCGGTGGCGGTGACCAGCGGAAAGGTACTCTTCGTTGCGCTGTTGGTGTTCCTCACCAGACGGATGCCGTCGAGACAGAACACACAGTCATATTCTGCCGTGGACGCGGCGGATATGTTATCATCCCAGTATAATGATTCTCTGGAGAGTGTTATGGACGAAAGGCCGCCCATGTCCCAGCCATAACCACCGTATCCATACCCCCCTTGGCTGTTATATACCAAAGACAGCGACGGAGCATACTTTATGTCGGGTGCTGTGTAAATTGGTATGTTGTATGTCCTTGCCCCTGAACCGGAGATTCCGTACGAAAGGGCTATCTCACCAACTGAATAGTTCGACATATCACGAAAGACACCATCAACAGGGTACGGTTTCTGCCGAACGACCTCATCCATCATAGCCTCCAAATAAGCCGCTTTCTCTGCCGGGGATTTGTATGGAAACACGTATTTTGTAGTGTCTGTTTCCGCAGTAGCTACACTTAATGAGCTGCCATCGTCATATGCCTCTACTTTGAACTCCTCATCTCCTTGTAAGTTGGCGATTCCAGACATCTCAACAAAAGAAGCGCCACCTTTCGAAAGCGAAGTCTGGTATACTCGAGATACCCTGTTTCCCAAGGTATCGTGCGTATATTGAAAATGGTATGTCTGGGCGCCAAGTAAGCTACTTATCAGCAACAATAATAATGAAAGAAGGCGGTGAGGATTCATAGTGATTGTGCTTTATTCCAAAGTTAGACAATAATTACCACACACCCAAACGTCAAAAACCACCCAAGAAGTCTGAGAATGGTCTCTGTCTCTAGTACCTATAATACTTCCGGGCCAGTTCCAGATATGCTTCGCGGTCTTTGTTCCAGAAGTCCAGCATATCCTCCACTCGATAGCGCTTTGCGAAGAGTTTGAGGGCGGTGCTGCCACCCATCACCTTGCCCAGCATGGAGCTTTTCTGGTCATCCTCAATTTTGGGGCTGCGGCCGGGGTACATGGCATGCAACTCCTGCATCACGTAGAACTGCAGCAATGCCGTAGGCGCGATGTTGTAATCGGTAAAGTAGAACTGCACCCCTTTGAGCAACTTACCGGCAGCTCCGCCGTAGAACGGCTTGTAATAGATGGGGCGGAAACGGACACCGGGGAGATTCAGGCCGTTGAGCCGGGAAGCCAGCTCGGCCGGATTAGTAATCCATTCTGCGCCAAACAGTTCAAAGGGCAACGTATAGCCAACTCCGATATTGAGGCTGCTGCCCAGCTCGCCTGCTATTCCAGAGCAGGGATAGGCCTGGGCAGAAGATGCCTGGGGGATATGTGGAGAGGGCATCACCCACGGCAGGCCGGTCTGCTGGAAAAGCATGTCGCGCCGCCACCCCTCCATCTCTATCACCTTCAGCTTGCATTTGACAAACTTGTCGGTACCTTTCTGGCCGCGGTTCATCCCCTCTTCGTTTATCATGGTGGCCAGCTCACCCACGGTGAGGCCGTAGACGTACGGAATCTTGTACATCCCCACAAAAGAGAAGTACCCGTTCTCTACCAGCGGCCCGTCTACTTGCAGCCCACCAAGGGGGTTGGGGCGGTCCAGCACCATAACCTCAACGCCGGCCTCGGCGCAAGCACTCATCACAAGGCCCAGCGTGCTGATAAAGGTATAGGAACGGCAGCCGTTGTCCTGGATGTCATATACCATCACATCGATCCCCTTGAGCATCTCTGGACTCGGTTTACGGGTCGCGCCGTAAAGAGAATAGACTGGCAGGCCGGTAGAGGGATCTTTGGGCTCGCTGCTCACCTTGTCGCCGGCATGTTCGCTGCCGCGCACTCCGTGCTCCGGGCCATAAAGCGCCACCAGATTCACGCCGGGCGCATTGGCCAGAATATCGATGGTGCTCACCAGGTTGCGATCCACGCCGCTGGGGTTGGTCACAAGGCCCACCCTTTTCCCCTTAAGCGGAGCAAAGTTCTGCTCCACGAGCACCTCCAATCCAGTTTTTACCACAGTTATGGATTGCTGTTCCTCATCAAAAAAGCCTGTCTGCTGCCCCCGGGCGCCGCAACCGGCAAAGATTGCCAGGGCAAATAGTATCAGCAACCGTTTCATTTTATTCGCTCTTAGTTCCAAAGTCATCGGGTATCTGCTTGCGTACAAGCAGGGTGGCAATGATTCCGGGGATGGTGCACAGGCAGGCCCACACAAAGAACATAGTGTAGCCGATATGGTCCGATATCCAGCCGGCGACCATACCCGGGAGCATCATTCCCAGCGCCATAAAGGCGGTACCGATGGCATAATGTGCCGTCTTGTGTTCCCCCTGAGCGATATAAATCAGATACATTGTGTATGCCGTGAAGCCGAATCCGTAGCCGAACTGCTCCAATGCAACGCAGGTTGACACCAGTGGCACGCTGCTTATCTTGAGCGTCGCCATCAGCACATACAGCAGGTCGGGGATATTGATGGCCAGCGCCATAGGGAGAATCCATTTTTTAAAACCGGAGCGGGAGATGACAATGCCGCTCAGCACGCCGCCCAGCAGCAGGGCAATCACCCCCAAAGTGCCGTATATGCCACCCACTGCCGCTGTTGAGAGGGCCAGTCCGCCCGCCTCGGGCGTATCCAGCATAAACGGCTGTGCAATCTTCACCAGCTGGCTCTCGCCAAGACGGTATGTCAACAGGAAGAAGAGCATCAGCCCCAGATGAGGCTTCTTGAAGAAGGTCGCGAACGTGGTGCCGAAGTTCTTCCAGATGGTTGCGGCATTGATGTCGCTGCGGGGGGCATCGGAGGCAGGCTTGGGGAGTACAAAGCGATGGTACACGGTAAGCGCCACAAAGATACCGGCCAGCAGGTAAAACGCAAGGCTCCACGCCAGCGTGATACGGTTGTCCCCTGCAGACGGGAATAGTTTCCCCTGTTCAATCCAGCCGGCAAACATCACCAGCAGACCCTGGCCGAATATCATCGCCACGCGATAGAAGATATTGCGGATTCCCACAAACATACTCTGCTCCTTCTCCTGCAAGCCGTGCATATAGAAGCCGTCTGCGGCAATATCGTGGGTCGCTGAGGCAAAGGCCAGCAGCCAGAAGAATGCCAACGTCACCTGTACCCAGTGCTCAGTGGGGATGAAGAACGCCACCGACGCAAATGCTGCGGCAATCAGTGTCTGCATTGCATTTACCCACCAGCGCTTGGTCTTGATGAGGTCAATGAAGGGGCTCCACAGCGGCTTGATAACCCACGGCAGATACAGCCAGGAGGTATAGAGGGCTATCTGGGTATTGCTCAGACCCAGTTTCTTGTACATTATCACGGCGACGGTCATCACCGCCACATAGGGCAGGCCCTCGGCAAAGTACAGGGTGGGCACCCAGGCCCACGGATTGCGTTTCTTTTCTATGGCGTTCATCTGGAAGATGTATTGTTTTCATTATGCGGCCGGGGAGACCCGTACAGGAACTTGATCTCTGAGTTGGGATAGTAGTGAGCCAGGATGGTGCGATAGTCGTAGCCGCGCGCTCCCATTGCGGCAGCGCCGATCTGGCACAGCCCTACCCCGTGACCCCATCCGGCACCGTGAAGTATGAACTTGGCGGGGGCCCGCCCTTCCGCTTCGAGAAAGCTTTGCTCAGCATCGCTTTTATTATTTATGCGATGCTCCGCCTCGCAAACTCTCTCTGCGCCGGACGCTGGGCAATACACCTTCTCCACCACGAAGGCCGAGCTATACAAATGGCTGCGGGAGAGGGTCTTGCGGATTTCCAGCTCCTTGCCTATGATTTTAGCCTTCTTGGTGCCGACGATTTTCAGGCGGCATATGCGGCCGGACACGCCCCGCTCCACAGGTATCAGGTCCAGAATATCGCCATAATCGTCCCCGGTACGTTCCCGGATTATATCGTGCAGCTCCTGCTGTGAGTACTCCACCCTCCAGCGGTAAAAATCCTTGGTCTCGCTGTCGTAATCCTTCAGGACCTGCCCCAGCAGGCGCTTGCTGCGAGTGTTGCAAAAGGCGCGAGGATTGCCAAGTATCCAGCGGCGGGCAGCCTGCTCGCGGCGCAGGTCAGCCGGCATACGGCCGTTTTCCCGGGCCGAAGGGGCAGAGGCTGAGCCTTCCGCGCCGATGCCGCCGGTTTCGCACGTTGTGGGACCCGCTGTCAGCAATCCGTCGGGCACACGTTCTCCCGAAGGAAGCACAGATTCGTAGTCCCGGGCATATTTCAGATACGGCACTTCCTTGTTCTCCCAACAGTACTTGAACTCCTCAAGTGCGCCGCCGCAACACTTACTGAAGCGGGCATCGCAAACACGACCGTCGTACCAGAGCACCTGGCCCCAGGTTGCCTCGATTACTTTGGCCGTCTTGCTGATCATTCCCGGGTCGGCAGATACTCCCGCCATAGGTATTCCCTGATACCGCTGGCAGTGGTCGTCGGCGCAGAAGTCGAAACAGGTATGATCCTCGCGGTCCTGCCAGCGGACAAGTTCGTCCGGGGTGTCGCACTCCACAGAAGAGTAACCTTCCCGGACTTCATCACGCTTGTCCAGCTGGGCCAGCAGCCACGAACGGGATATTACGGCATGTGCCTTCAGGAACTCCATCCCGGCGCTGGGCGACATCTCCGAGGCGATGACGCACTGCAGGTAATCCTCTATCCCGACGACGTTAATGGCGATGACCCGCCCCTCGCGGGCAATGAGGCGCAAATCTCCGGGAAAACTCTGGTCCTGATACCTCTGCCAGTGAAAACCCTTCCCTATCTGAACGTTTTTAAGCGTAAACGAGGATGGCGCCTGGAGACTATCCTTCTGTGTATCAATTGATTGTCGAATATCACCCCCCCCTGAACAATGGTAGCGATTTTTCGGAAGCAGCTGACTGTCAGCGACTTGCCCGCCAGACGCGAAATACCACTCTTCGCGGGCGACACCGTCAATGACGACCTTGTCCTCCCGCCCGGTGGCGACATAATCGCGTCCGAAACAGAACTCGATCTGAGGCGCGGTCAGGATCCCGACGCTTATCGTGCGTTGTTTTCCGCTATGCGTGCTTGCAGTTCCCACGTCCGTATCCGGTCTTTGTAAGTATTGTAACGATTTGCGGTAGCGACGTCAAGCGAGGCATCGCTGTTTCCCTCCCAACGCCGGCAGAAATACATTACGTCGTATATCCTGCCAATGCGGTAGTGGCGGCTTATTCGCAGAGCCACCGCATAATCTTCACCGTATTTGGTGGTAGGGAAGGTCATTTCGCGCAACAGCGGCGTGTAAAAACCGCGCGGAGCACCCAGGCCGTTGATACGCAGGGCGTTGTTGCGACCGTTGTCGGGCGTCCATTCGCGGTGCTCTATAGGAGCCATATCGGCCGGCTTCATAGCGAAGTCCGTGATCTGGTACGACCCTATCACCATAGCACATTTCTGCTCACGGAAAGCCTCCACAAACTTCTGCACCGTGTCCGGGCCGCTATAGACATCGTCGGAATCGAGCTGGAGGGCAAACCGGCCGCACTTGGGGTGATGCAGCGCTGCGTTCCAGTTGCCCCCGATTGCGTGATAGGTCTTGTCCTGGGCGATATATACCAGCCTGTCGGGATTTTCTGCCGCCATATTGGAGATAATCTCCGCGGCGCCGTCGGTGGAGTTGTCGTCCACGACAATCACATTGTAGGGGAATGTGGTCTTCTGGTCCAGGGCGCTGCGGATGGCGTCGGCAATAGTACGGGCACGGTTGCGGCAGGGAATCACCACAGAGGCCTCGAACTCGAAGGGCTCCGAGTCAAGGTCAACCTCGCGGAAGGCGGTGGGAGCAAGATAGCCGCCTATGGCCTTGAGGTGCTCTGTGCAGGCGGCCTCCATCTCTATCTGCACCTCGCGGTTGCGGGGGTTTACGTAGTCGAATAATTTCTCTCCAAACTGGCGCGAATCCAGTTCGATATCGTAGTACAGATACTCGTTTATGTGGACGATGGGGCCCAGTCTTGATACCCTGAGACGAAGATCGTAAAGGCCGGCGTATTTATAGCCGCCCTCTGCTGCCGCGAATTTGCTTCGCTCCGGCTTATAATACTGGGGCTCCGCCCCAAACCCTGTCGCTCCGGCCTTACTGTCACACAATCCACCCTGCTCAGCCTCCGCTATCGCCTGATGGCGATTGCTACCCATTTCCGCCACAGCCTGCTTGAGGATATCTGTGCGGAAGACCTGCACGCTGCCAAAATCAAAGTCGTCGCGAAGCGAGCCGATCTGATAATCGATTACGGGCGCCTCAGAAATCTCCCCGGCTGCATTTACGGTGAAATGGTCGGCATAGAGCATAGCAGCGCCTGTGTCGCCCGCAATCTGGAGCAGCCTGTGCAGCGCAAAATGGACAAAACGCAAACGTGTGGGCTTGTTGTAAACAAGGGTATATGTACCTGTAGCCTGCGATGCAATCCAGCGCATTGCCCCGGTGCTGCGCAGATCTGCGCGGGTGTAAACGGCATCCACCAATACATCTTCACGCAGGCTGGCGGCTGTTGCGACATCTTCTGTCGCTATAAAGCAAGTTATCTTATCTGTCATAGAATCTAACGAGTGACTATACAAAAATACGACTTTTTTACAGTCGGCAATCAATTTACATTCCATTTACTACCTTTGCCGCGATGGACAACCGCCTACATACCATTTTAAAAAGCCGCATCCTGCTGCTGGACGGTGGTTTGGGCACAATGGTACAGGCATTGGAACTCACCGAAAGCGACTACCGAGGACGGGAGTTCATCGGCTGGAAATGTCCCCTCTCCGGGTGCGTGGATATACTGTGCCTCAGCGCCCCGCGAAAGGTAGCGTCCATTCACCGCTCGTATCTGGAGGCAGGGGCCGATATCATCACCACCAACTCCTTCAGCGCCAATGCAATATCGTTGCGGGAGTATGGGATGGAAGGTTATGTTTACCGCATTGCCCGTGCCGCCGCTTCAATTGCCCGCGCAGAAGCAGACGCTTTTTCAACGCCGGACAAGCCGAGGTTTGTGGCGGGGAGCATGGGGCCGACCTCAAAAACTGCCTCCATCGCCGCACATGTGGGTGACAGCGCAGCACGCGAAGTCACCTTCAAAGATCTGGCAGAGACCTATCACGAGCAGGCCCACGGCTTGATAGACGGCGGAGCGGACGCCCTCCTTATAGAGACAATCTTCGACACCCTGAACGCCAAAGCGGCCATCTTTGCCATCAAGCAACTGGAGCGGGAAACCGGCCGCGAGATACCGGTAATGCTATCGGTAACCGTCTCGCAGAAGGCTGGCCGCACCCTTTCCGGACAGACTATTGAGGCGTTCTGGACCTCCGTGCGGCACGCACGCCCGGTAAGCGTCGGCATAAACTGCTCTTTCGGGGCCCGCGAAATGCTGCCTCACCTGGAACGGCTCGCGTCGGTGGCCGACTGCCATATCAGCGTCCACCCAAACGCCGGCCTGCCCAACATCTCCGGCGGCTACGACGAGACTCCCGAGAGTTTTGCCCGGGCGATGAAGCCCTACGCAGAGCGCTCCATAGTGAACATTATGGGCGGCTGCTGCGGCACGACCCCGGCCTTTATCAAAGCCCTGGCGCCCCTTGCTGCAGAATTTAAGCCCAGGCCTCTCCCCTCGCCCGACACTGTGACGGCGGTGAGCGGGCTGGAGCTGCTCAGAATAGTACCGGAGGCCAACTTCATCAACATAGGAGAACGGTGCAATGTTGCCGGCAGCGCCAAATTCGCAAGGTTAGTACGTGATGGCAATTATGCAAAAGCAATCGAGGTCGCCCGCGCACAGGTGGCCGCAGGCGCCCAGATAATTGACGTATGCATGGACGACGGCCTGATTGACGGACCTGCGGCAATGCGCACCTTCATGAATATGGCGGCCGGCGAAATGGATATTGCCCGGCTCCCCTTCATGATAGATTCTTCTTCGTTAGAGACCCTCGTTGCCGGACTGGAATGCTGCCAGGGCAAGGCCATCGTGAACTCCATCTCCCTCAAAGAGGGACCTGAAGAGTTCCTGAGGAGGGCGTCCCTGATACGCTCCTACGGGGCTGCTGCGGTGGTCATGCTCTTTGACGAGCAGGGGCAGGCCACCAGCTACGACCGCAAGGTTGCGGTTGCATCCCGTGCATATAAGCTGCTGATCGATAGCGGATTTGAGCCGCAGGGCATTATCTTCGACCCCAATATCCTCTCGGTTGCAACCGGCATCCCGGAGCACGACCGCTATGCACTCGATTTCATGGAAGCGGTGCGCTGGATAAAGGCTAATCTGCCCGGAGCCAAGGTATCGGGCGGCGTGAGCAACCTATCGTTCGCATTCCGCGGCAACAACGCCGTGCGCGAGGCCATGCATGCCGCATTTTTGTATCATGCCCGCCTTGCCGGGATGGACATGGGCATTGTCAATGCCCAGATGCTCAAAGTCTATAGCGACATTGAGCCAGAACTGCTGGAGCGGATTGAAGATGTGCTCCTGTGCCGCCGCAGTGACGCATCTGAACGACTGGTAGAATACGCTGCAGAGCTAAAGGCAGCCGCAGACAAATCGTCCGGTCTCTCTGGCGAAGGGAGCAGGGGAAAGGTGGACGACTGGCGCAACGGCTCCGCCTCGGAGAGAATCAATTACGCAATGCTCCACGGCATTTCTGAATTCATTGCCGATGATGCCCTTGAAGCATATCGCCAGACGGGCAGTCCCATCGAGGTGATCAACAAGATAATGATGCCCGCCATGGAGCGCGTCGGCGTGCTCTTTGGTGACGGTAAGATGTTCCTCCCCCAGGTCGTCAAAACCGCCACCGTCATGAAGAAAGGCGTCGCCGCCCTCGAACCGTATATCTCCGGCGGGGGCCGGGAGGTTGGCATCCAAACAAAGGTTATCGTCGCGACCGTTAAGGGAGATATTCATGATATCGGTAAAAATATCGTATCGGTAGTGATGGCCTGCAACGGCTGCGAGATCATTGACCTTGGGGTAATGGTAGAGCCGGCCGCGATCATAGAGGCCGTAAGGCAGCACCAAGCCGATTTTGTATGCCTGAGCGGACTCATCACTCCGTCGCTGGCAGAGATGATCAACGTATGCCGCCAGCTCAGGCAGGCGGGTATCACAATACCGGTGATTGTAGGCGGCGCCACTACCAGCCCGATGCATACCGCAGTAAAGATTGCGCCGGAATATGACGGACTGGTGATCCACTCCACCGACGCAAGTCGCAACACGCAGATTATAAATAGCTTGCAAAGCCCGATGGCTCGTGTATTCGCCGCCGGAATACTGTCGGAGCAAAAGCGCCTGCGCGAGCTCTACGCCTCCGCCCAGGACCGCCGGCCTTTAGAGAGCTACGCGCAACGCTTGAGGGAGGCCCTGGCCGCCCGTGGCACCAACGCCCTTGAATATCAGCCGATTACCGACCTTCCCTTGCGTAAAAATGCGCAAGGGACATGTTGTAAAGAGCTGGAATACAGAACATTTGCTGCCACGGGAAAAATCCGCACTTTCCATCATTACGACTTTGACAGCGCAAAGCGCCACATCGATTGGGAGATGTTCTGCGCTGAATGGGGTGTGAAGAGTGACGAGGACCGGCAGCAACTCATCGCAGACGCCCAGGCGATGCTCAAAAGGCTCCAACGCGAAGTTATTCTTGATTTACAAGGCGTTGTGGCAGAATTCCCCATAGAGGTCGATGGTGATGACATCATCGTCTGCCGGGAGCCGGACTGTCCCGTCCCCCAGCGGCAAAGTCCGGAGCAAGAGCGGCAGGTGCGCCTGCCAATGTTGCGCAACCAGACCGCCGGTGAGGAGAATCTCTCCGTCGCAGATTTTGCCGCGGCCGCCGGGAGCATCACCCTGTTTGCCATAAGCGCCGGGGTCGGTCTGGCTGCTTTCACCAAACAACTTCGCGACAAAGGTGACGAATACGGCGCTTTCATGGCCAAGGTGCTTGCCGACCGCCTTGCAGAGGCGCTGGCCTCAGAAGTAGTCCCCGCCCGCGAAGGGGAGCGCCACGCCTTTGGCTACCCCTCCTGTCCCGTCCACTCGCTCAAGAAAGAGGCATTTGAACTGCTCAACATAGATAAAGACTGCGACATGCGCCTCACCTCCAGCTATATGATAGACCCGGCAGAATCCATTTGCGGCATGGTGATTCCTGGCGCCAGATATTTTGCCGTAGGCCGCATAGGACAAGACCAGCTAGAGGATTACGCCCGCCGCCGCAATATGCCGGAGGAGACCATCAAGACACTCATACCCAGAAATATACAATGAAAGTTCCCCAGATAATAGCCGTGGCTGCCGCCGCCGGAAAGACCCGCTTTGCGTTTGAGATTCTCCCGCCGCTCAAGGGAGACGGCATAGAACCGATTTTCCGCAGCATAGACGAGTTGCTGGAGTTTGACCCGGCATACATCAACATCACCTGCCACCGGGAGACGCTCAAACAGAATGTACGCAGCGACGGGAGTGCCGAGTATCACCTCGAACGCCGCCGCCCCGGCACCGTGGGCATCGCGGCTGCCATAGAGCGCAAGTACGGCATCCCCACGGTGCCGCACCTGATCTGCGCTGGCGAGTCCAAGTATTCTCTTGAAGACCAGCTGATTGACATGGATTTTCTGGGTTTGGAGAACCTGCTGGTGCTGCGCGGGGACAAGTTGCCCACCGAGGTATCTTTCCGCCCTGCCGCCGACGGTTACATGTATGCAGCCGACCTGGTTCGCCAGGTAATGGCGATGAACCACGGCACACTCACGAGCCACGACACCACAGCCACCCACAAAACCGCTTTCGCAGTGGGTGTAGCGGGATATCCGGAGACCCACGCCGAGGCCACCAGCGCAGATGACGACATAACTCATCTCAAAGAAAAAGTGGATGCCGGCGCAGAGTACATCATCACGCAGCTGTTCTACGACAACGGCCGTTTCTTCAGCTTTGTTGAGAAATGCCGCAAGGCGGGCATCGGCGTGCCGATAATCCCCGGCATCAAACCGCTCACAACCTTCAGGCAACTGACCTTGCTCCCCAGGACATTCGGCTGCAATATCCCCAGGGAATTGGAAGAGAAGGTCCGCGCACATACCGACGACCCGGAAGCGGTGCGCCGCATCGGTACAGAATGGTGCCTGACCCAGTGCCTGGAACTTGTAGCGGCCAAAGTCCCGGTGCTGCACTTTTTCCCCAACGGCCACCCGGCCGACATATCCCCGGTCGCCAAAGTGCTGTTCAAAGATTAATTCCACATTCTCCATATATGGAAAGGCTTAAAAACGTTGACAAACTTGCAGGCTATCTGATAGTGCTTGGAATTATCGCCATCACCGCCCTGCTGTGCTGGTACTTCAGGAGCGTGCTGATATATATCATCCTGGCATTCGTTGTCTCTCTCCTGAGCCAGCCGCTGATGCGGCTGATGCGCAAGCTCCGCATCAAGGATAAAAGCGCCCCGGACTGGCTGATGGCAATACTTTCCATCACTATTGTCCTGGCAGTTCTCATCTTGGCTGTCACCCAGATTATCCCGGTTATCTCCAGCATAATCAAAGAAGCATCTGTCTTAAACGAGATAAAACACCTGGACGGGAACATTCCCCAGGCAGTCAACGGCTGGATTGTGGGGCTCTTTCCCGGCCTGGGAGAGGATTACGACGCAATCAGCGTGATTCTGAATTATCTGAAAGGGGCCACCTCCGGTATCTCCATCACCGGCGTTCTGGGTTCTGTGGCATCCGTAGCTGTGAATATGGCAATCGGCATCTTTTCCGTGGTGTTCATCTCTTTCTTCTTTGTCAAGGATGAAAAACTGTTCTCAAAGATTGTCGGAGCCCTTGTCCCTGACAAGATAGAGGCCTCTGTGACAGAAGCCATAGCAGATATAGAGCACCTACTTTCACGTTATTTTGTGGGGCTGTTCCTGGAGATGCTTGCCGTAGCACTCATCGACTTTTTGGGATTGTGGATCATTGCCCGCGTCGGCGCCACCTACGCCCTTGGCATCGCCTTCATCGCCGGCATCCTCAACATCATTCCATATGTAGGCCCCATCATCGGCGAGGTGCTGGGAGCGGTGCTCTGTATGGTGCTCAAGTACGGGGCCGGCACCGGCCTGGACGTGGGCATCTGGGTGTTCGGCCTGATTGTGCTGGCCATTATGCTGGGCGCGCAGCTCATCGACAACTTTGTATTGCAGCCCGTTATCTATTCCACCAGCATACAGGCGACCCCACTGGAGATTTTCATTGTAATGCTTATGGCTGGGCACATAGGCGGCATCGTCGGAATGCTGGCCGCCATACCGGCCTATACTGTGATCCGTACAGTAGCAGGCAGATTCTTCTATAACAAAAAAGTGGTCCGGCGGCTGATGCCGGAATTGAAGAAGGAGGTAAGCCTGCGGCAATAAAGGGTCAGGCTCCTCTTTCTGCCGTTCAGATATACCTTCTGACGGCATCCCATAGCACGATGCCGACAGATACCGACACATTGAGCGAATGCTTTGTCCCTTGCTGGGGTATCTCCAGCGCCATATCGCAGAGGTCCATCACATCTTGGCCCACACCAAACACCTCGTTGCCAAACACAAAAGCGTAGCGGCGGTCCGCCTGCGGCTCAAACTTATTCAGCATCGTGGAATTCTCTGCCTGCTCCACCCCCACCAGCGTCCATCCATCCTCCTTCAGGGCGCGCACTGCATCCACGGTATTGTCGTAATGCTCCCACGGTACGCTGAATTCTGCTCCGAGCGCCGTCTTGTGAATCTCCTGCGACGGAGGAACAGCGCAAATGCCGCACAGGACGACCTTTTCGATTCGGAACGCATCGGCACTGCGAAAGGCGCTGCCGACATTATGGCCGCTGCGGACATTGTCCAACACTACTGCTATCGGGTGCTTTTGTGAAGATTTGTACTCCTCTACACTAATCCGCCCCAATTCTTCGTTGTATAATTTGCGAAACATTACTAATTTTGGCCGTTTTTGTGTCCTACTCAAATTCGTACACAAATATACAATAAAATTGCCCTGAAGGGCGCACAGATAAAACACTCATATGAAACAGGATCTTCAGATCTCAAGCCTTATCAAAAAGGAGTTTGAACGTCAAAGCGAAGGCATCGAACTCATCGCATCAGAGAATTTTGTATCGAACCAGGTGCTGGAAGCGCTTGGCAGCGTGCTCACCAACAAATACGCTGAGGGCTACCCTGCAGCCCGCTATTATGGCGGGTGCGAGGTTGTAGATCAGGTGGAGCAGCTGGCCATCGACCGCCTCTGCAAGCTGTTCGACGCAGAATATGCAAATGTGCAGCCCCACTCAGGCGCACAGGCAAACATGGCAGTTATGATGACCTGCCTCAAGCCGGGCGATACTTTCATGGGGCTGGACCTGGCACACGGCGGACACCTTACACACGGTTCCCCGGTAAATGTATCCGGAATACTTTATAACGCTGTTTCATATCATATAAATGAGGAGACCGGCTATATAGATTATGACGAGATGGAGCGCGTCGCACGCGAAACCCGTCCCAAACTGATCATCGGCGGTGCAAGTGCATACTCCCGCGAATGGGATTGGGAGAGGATGCGTGCCCTTGCCGACGAGATAGGCGCCCTGCTCTGGGTGGATATGGCCCATCCAGCCGGCCTGATTGCTGCAGGACTGCTCAAGAATCCTGTGAAATACGCCCACATCGTAACCACCACGACCCACAAGACTCTCCGCGGACCGCGCGGCGGCGCCATCCTGATAGGCAAGGATTTCGAGAACCCGTGGGGCGTCACCACCCCCAAGGGCGTCATCAAGACAATGGGCCAGATGATTAATTCCAGTGTATTCCCCGGCGTACAGGGTGGCCCGTTGGAGCACTGCATCGCCGCCAAGGCTGTATCGTTCTACGAGGCGTTGCAGCCGGAATTCGTGGATTATCAGAAACAGGTGGCATCCAATGCCCAGACAATGGCAAAAGAGTTTATCTCAAAGGGTTATAAGATTATCTCCGGCGGCACCGACAACCACTTGATGCTCATTGACCTGCGCAGCAAGTTCCCCGACCTTACCGGCAAGCAGGCAGAGAAGGCCCTGGGCCTGGCCGCAATAACTGTCAACAAGAATATGGTGCCGTTTGACAGCCGCTCCCCTTTCCAGACATCCGGCATCAGGATAGGCACCCCCGCCATCACCTCCCGCGGCCTTTTGGACAAGGATATGGTCTGGATAGTGGATATGATAGACCAGGTTCTCAGCAAGCCGGAGGACGAGGGCGTAATAGCAAACATTCGTCACAAAGTTACCCAGTCGATGTCTGGTATGCCTCTAAATAAATGGTAGAAATCACTTGCGTGTAAGCAAATTAATATTATCTTTGCACGCTCAAAAATCATTAAACCAAATTTTTTGCATTATGTCAGAGTATTTATCAGCAGACAAAAAGCAAGAGATTTTCGCAAAATACGGGAAGTCTAATGTTGACACCGGCTCTGCAGAGAGTCAAGTTGCTTTGTTTTCCTACCGTATCGCACACCTCACCGAGCATCTGAAACAGAACAAGAAGGACCACAAC
>JAFSUF010000062.1 GCA_017445425.1 Bacteroidales bacterium
AGCAGCAGCGCGAGCAGCAATCCCAGCAGCGTCCCCAGCAGCCCGCCCAGAATCAGAATAATAACCAGAATAACAACAACCGTCCCCAGCAGCAGATCCAGCAGCCCCAGCGTCCCCGCATTGAGTACGACGGTGTGGTGCAGGCGAGCGGTGTGCTGGAGGTGATGCCGGACGGTTACGGCTTCCTCCGTTCTTCTGACTACAACTACCTCAATTCTCCCGACGATATCTATGTATCACAGGCGCAGATTAAGAATTATGCCCTAAAGCCCGGCGACACCATCCTGGGCGACATCCGGCCTCCGCGTGAAGGTGACAAGTATTTCCCGCTGGTCAAGATACATACCATCAACGGCCGCAGCCCCGAGTTTATCCGCGACCGGGTACCGTTCGATTTCCTCACTCCGCTTTTCCCTGACGAGAAGTTCAACCTTACCGGCAACGGCCATAACAGCAACATCTCGGTGCGCATAGTGGATATGTTCACCCCCATCGGCAAGGGTCAGCGCGGTCTGATAGTGGCGCAGCCCAAAACCGGTAAGACGGTGCTGCTTAAGGATATAGCAAATGCGATTGCAGACAACCATCCAGAGGTGTTCATGATGGTGCTCCTCATAGACGAGCGTCCCGAGGAGGTTACTGACATGCAGCGCAGCGTAAAGGCAGAGGTTATAGCATCTACCTTCGACGAACCTGCGGAACATCATGTGAAAGTGGCCAACATAGTGCTTGAGAAGGCTAAACGCCTGGTTGAATGCGGTCATGACGTTGTTATCCTGCTGGATTCCATCACCCGCCTGGCCCGCGCTTACAACACTGTGCAGCCCGCATCCGGAAAGGTGCTCTCCGGTGGAGTAGATGCCAACGCCCTGCACAAGCCCAAACGCTTTTTTGGCGCAGCCCGCAACATAGAGAACGGCGGCTCCCTCACCATACTTGCCACCGCCCTCACCGAGACGGGATCAAAGATGGACGATGTGATTTTTGAGGAGTTCAAGGGTACCGGCAACCTGGAGCTGCAGCTGGACCGCAAACTCTCCAACAAGCGTATTTTCCCTGCAGTGGATGTTACCCTGTCAAGTACCCGCCGCGACGACCTGCTTTACAACCCTGACCATGTGAACCGTATCTGGATACTGCGCAAGTATCTCTCCGATATGAATTCAGTAGAGGCAATGGAGTTCATGAAGACCCGTCTCGAGCGCACACGCGACAACGAGGAGTTCCTCTTTACAATGCAGTCAGACCTGGATTAATCCACCTTTCTTGTGGTGGAATCAAGGGGTGCTTCGCCAGCTGGCGGAGCACTTCTCTTTTCATCTGTCCGGTTCCGGCGGAACAGGTCAATAAACTTGTTGAACTCCTGCTTGAAGGAGATGCCGACTCCGTTGCGCTGGGTCTGGTCGAGGTAGTTGCTGTATTCGTCGGCGGAGTGTGAGAACAGTTTCAGGCGGGTCTTGCCGCTGCGGCCAAGTTTGATTTCCACATCCACGTCGCCCACTATCTCTTCGCGGGTGCTGGTCATATAGCGCCTGTTGCCTATGTTGCCGTTCACGCTCACGCGGTTGTTGATCAGCTGGGTGGAAACTGCCACGTCAAAGATGTCCTGGCCGGTGCTGCTGGGCTGGTAGTTGAACCCGAGGTCTATGGGGATGTTGAGCTGCTGGAAAATATTGTTCAGCTGGTTGCTCATAATCTCGGTGGCGTTGAAGTATGAGAGGGAGGTGTTGTTCACGATGCCGCTCTGTTCGTCGGGAATGAAAGATCCCGATAATATCAGCGCCAGGAACTGCCGCATGCGTTTCTCCTCTGTGTTCAGGGTGTTGTCTATCATCGCCTTGGTAGTAGGGTCAAGGTCGGAGATATCTATCGTGAAACTCAGGTTGGGGTTGGCGAGTTTGTCGGTAACCAGGATTCCGCAGTTGACAGGGCGGCGGAGGGATGAGCTGCTGCTACTTCCGTCTGACAGGAGGGGGGATATCGAAGCCTTGGTCTTGTACGAGGCGGTCATGTTGAGCTCCGATTGCATGATGTCTCCGGTAAAATGTATCGTGCTGCCGTTATCAAGTGTGAAATCGCGTGTCACGAGTCCCAGCAGGGCGAGCCGGTAGTTGCCTTCAGAGACGGTGTAGTCGCCCGTCAATGAGAAGTTGTTGTCAATGACGGTGATGTCCACCGTGCCGTTGCCCTTTACCCGCAGGGCATCGCCCCTGTCGCTGTTGACCTCGATGTTCAGGTCGGCCTGCTCGTTGGCCCTGATGCGGGCATAAACGTTTATGCCTGTGCTTCCTGCAAGCTCTTCTGCCTGCCCTTTGACCTTATAGAGGCTTATCAGGGAGTCGATGGAAGTGAGCCGCGGTTTGGGACGGCCGTCCACAAAGGTCAGGATGGAGGTGCTGGAATTGGTGGCGTTGCCGATGGGTATGTTCATTACAGTCCCCTGGCGGGTAATGATGTCCAGGTTCAGGTCGATTTTGTTCAAAGGCCCGGTTATCCCTATCCGGCCAGATGCATAGGCCTTCCCGTAGAAGGTGGGGTTGTCGGCCAGGACGGTGTTCAGCCCCATAATATTGTTGGCCCTGATGGTAAGTCCCAGGTTGAAGTCTTTGAAATGGTTGTGTGTCACCTCTCCGCTCAGGCGTCCGGTACCCTCCTCCATATCGTAGATATTGAAGTCCCGGAGGCTAATCTTGCGGCTGTCCACGTCCACGTATCCATCCATTCGGTAGGGGACCTGGGTGTAATCCAACTTTGCGCAGAAGTCTTCCAGATGGGCCCCGCGGCAGTTTATGTCAAGCTGCGACAGCGGTCCGGATATGGTGATGTCAGATGTCAGGGTGCCGCTTACGTCGGTAGCCAGGGAGGAGATGAACGGCTCTATTGCGCCGACGTTCATCTTTTCTGTCTTGACCTTTGCAAACAGATTGGAGTTATCCGGTTCGTAGTAGCCTGTTGCAGTGAGTACCTGCTTCCCCTGTATAGTGTTAGTGGCCATAAGGTCGGCCCTGTGAAGGGTGTCGTCCCACTTGCTGGTGAGCGCAATATGCCCTATCTCCTGTTCTGCAAGATAGAGAGAATCCACAGCAATGTCGGCAATCAGGTCGGGATGGGAGAAGAGTGAAGATATCTTACCCTCGCCCGACAGTTTTCCCCGGATGTTTATCGGGTCCTTCATCAGCATGTTCACCAGGGAGAGGTCAAGGTTGTCGATGTCAAAGTCGCAGGCCTCATCCTGCCTTTCTGAGAGGACGCCGTCGGCGGCGATTCCCTGGTCTCGGTTGTATATCTTGAAATCGTTTATTGCTATGCGCTTGTCTGAGAAATACATGGAGGATGGGTCAATCTTCCACTGTTCACCTCCGATGCGGAAAAATGAGTGCCCCAGATGGAGCAACATGTTCTGATTCCCCTCCTTGAGGTTGGGGAAGGCCACCATCGCATGCAGATGGCCGGCATCAAGCGAGTCGGGGTCGTTGCAGTAATCCGCTGTCATCAGGGCGCAGTTGCCGGAGCAATCCGCCTTGAGGCGTCCTTCAGAGAAGGTTATATCGCCGACGCGGATCAACTGTGTGGCGATGTTGGCAGATGATGACTCCTGCAAGAAATTGAATCCTCCGTCAAGGTCTTGGACAAAAATGTTATTGTAGGCTATCAGGGGAGATTTTACAGATACTGTCCCGGTGCTGTCACCGGGCGATTTGATGTCGATGGAGGTACCGTCCTCTATGTGGATTCCCGGTGAAAGGAATCCCAACAGGCCGCGCAGGTCGCCGGCCTTTACATTGAGGTCATACCGGTCGCTTCCCAAGACGGGCTGCTGCTCCATCCTTTTGGCCAGATTGTCCAGTTTGCCCAGCAGTACCAGCCCTTCCAGCTGCGGGATTATATCTGTTACAAAGGCGCTGCCGCGGTATCGGGCTTTCAGCATATTGCTGTTTATCCCCAGTATATAACGCTTGTTTGAGTTGAAAGATATCACCTCGATATCGTCCAGGCAGAAGGTGCCGTCCTGGCTCCTGCACGCTATGTCGGTGACGTTAATCTTCCCCATCAGCCGCCCGTCCGGCGTTTTTGTGAAATCTGCCATGGCGTTGAGACGGGCACTTGAGACGGGACGTCTGTCAAATCCCAGGGCTGCCAGGTCAGCGTGGCCAAGCGACAGTTTTATATGGTACAGGCTGTTGCCGGAAGCGCTGGAGGGGGCAAGGATCCCCTGCAGCATGAATTTCAGGTTGGGGTCGGCACACACCAGGCGCCCTTCAAACTCTTCGCTTTTCCAGTTGCCGGCAGCAGAAATATTGGTGTATTTATAGCCGTTGAATTCAAATGAGGGGATGGAGATATCGTCTATATAGTACTCAGACTTATCCGCTTCATTCGCAAACAGGCTTGATACGGAAGCGTGGCACGTGGCCTTGCCAAGGCTTTTGTTTTGCAGGAGATACCCGAGGTCGAAATCCTTAATGTCCATAAAGCCAAGTATCTCGTAGCCCTGGTTTATGACATCGCGACACACGATATCCACCTTGGCGCCGCCGATGTTGCTCTCTACCTTGCCGTATGCCACAAAGTCCTCGAAAAGGCCGTTGAGGGTGCCGGTAAAGCAGAACCGGGTGCCGGGGGCCAGCGATGCGATGGTCGATTTGTCAAAATGCTTCTTGTCGGTAGAGCACTGCCATACAATCTCTGCCACGTCCTGCATCGTGGTGTAGCTCCTGTTTACCTTTGCGGTAGCCATGGTGCTCTCCACGTCCGGAAGGCCCACCAGGTGTGCGCTTATGTCAACGAAACTCTCCCGGGAAGCGGAATATACATGGAGAGATTCTGCGGTCAGGTTTGATACCGTTCCGCAGACGTGGCCATCCAGGATGAGCCTCAACTCCAGGTAGGAGATATCTTCAACAATGTGCTGGATGCTCCTCAAATCCAGCGTGGACTCATCGAGGGTGACATCCAGGGCGACTTTGTCAAAGAATTCGTTGAAGTCGCTGAAATCCTTGAACGATATCGAAGCCTTGGGAATGTTGATACTGGAGAACGTATCGTCGTAGTTCAGTCTGGCAATGTGGATGCCGGTGGAGTCGTACCCGGCATCAAAAGAGAGGTTATTGAGCTGGGCACCGCTAACCTCTTCCCGCAGGGCAATCTTCCTGACTTTCATGGATGCACTTTTCCCGTCGTATTTCACGTCGCGGATATCCACTTTCAGGCCGGTTACCAGCAGGTCGTTAAAGTCAATCGTGCGGGGCGAGTCCTTACGGTCTACATGGCTGGCGCCGGCATCGTAGTTGACCACCTTGAAGTCATTGAGAATCAGTCGGCCCACGTGTACGTCCATCTCTGGCAGGGAGAAGGGGGTGCCGGACTCCGGATTATCGCTTGCGGGGAAGTTTGACGGATATATCGCACCGCTGTCCAGAATAATGCGGTTGATATTGATGTCTCCCTTGAGCAGCGGGAGTGGGGATATCGAGAGCATCGCCCTGTTGCCTGCAACGAGGGTGTCGCCGCCATTCATTACGCTGAAATCGTCCAGAATAACCTTGTCTATCAGGGCAAAATGGACGTCGCCCACCTTGATGTCGAGTCCCGTTTTTTCGCTGACGGATGCCAATACCTTGTCACACAGCGCCTTCTGAACCGCAGGAATCTGCAGCAGAACCACCGCGGCAACCACCGTCGCAATCAGGGCGGCCAGTATTGCCATGGGTATCTTCATCCATCTTCTCATCAGGCACTAATACTTTTAACTTACAAAAATAATTAATCGGTGGGATTAATCAAAGGAGGTGATTTTCATTTTGCCGTCACTGAAAAAATGACTAAATTTACGCCCTTATAAGACACAAAAAAGAGAATTGGAAATGACAGAAGAAATGGACGATATTCAGGGTAGGATTATCCCTGTCAATATAGAGAGCGAGATGAAGAGCTCGTACATAGATTATTCTATGTCGGTTATCGTATCGCGGGCCCTTCCAGACGTGAGGGACGGTATGAAACCTGTTCACCGCCGCGTCCTGTTCGGTATGGACGGACTGGGCGTGGGCTACAGCGGCGGCACCAAGAAGTCTGCCCGTATCGTGGGCGATGTGCTGGGTAAATACCATCCCCACGGCGACAGCAGCGTATATGACGCCATGGTGCGTCTGGCCCAGCCTTGGAGCATGCGTTATCCGCTGGTTTTCGGGCAGGGAAACTTTGGCAGCGTGGACGGTGACTCCCCGGCGGCCATGCGTTATACAGAGGCAAAACTGGAGCGTCTGGCAGAGGATATCCTCGCTGACCTCGACAAGAATACGGTGGATTTCCGCCCCAACTTTGACGAGAGTCTCCCGGAGCCGGTGGTCCTCCCCGCAAAGGCTCCCGTGCTGCTTCTCAACGGCAGTAACGGTATTGCCGTAGGTATGGCTACCAATATGCCGCCTCACAATATCACTGAGGTCGGCAACGCAATCTGTGCCTATATAGACGATCCCGAGATTACTGTGGAGGGGCTTATGGAACACATAAAGGGTCCCGATTTCCCCACCGGCGGCATCATCCAGGGCCTGCAGGGGATCAAGGATGCCTTCGAGACTGGCCGCGGGCGTATCGTAATCCGTTCCAAAACAGAGATAGAGGTCTCCGACAGCGGCCGCGAAACCATAGTCATCACCGAGATCCCTTATCAGGTGAACAAACGCGAGATGATAGAGAAGATTGCCGAGCTTGTAGAGAACAAGAAGATAGACGGCATCTCATACATCAACGACGAGAGCGACCGCAAAGGTATGCGGGTGGTCATCAAACTTAAGATCGGGGCATCTTCAAACGTGGTGCTCAGCAACCTGTATAAATACACCCCGGTCCAGTCCAGCTTCTCGGTGAACAATATCGCCCTGGTAGACGGCAAGCCCCGCCTGCTCAACCTCAAGGAACTCATCCACTATTTCGTACGCCACCGTCATGAAGTGGTTGTGCGCCGCGCAAAATTCGACCTGGACAAGGCAGAAAAGCGTGCGCATATACTGGAGGGCCTGCTCAAGGCGCTGGATATCATAGACCTCATCATTGAGCATATCCGTGCGTCCAAAACGGTGCAGGAGGCCCGCGACGGCCTTATGGAGAAATTCGGCTTTACCCAGCCCCAGGCAGACGCCATCGTGGAGATGCGCCTGCGCCAGCTCACCGGACTGGAGCGCGAGAAACTGCAGGCAGAGTACGATGACCTGGAGAAACTGATCCACCACCTGCGCGAGGTCCTTGCCGACGAGAAGCTGCAGCTTGGCATCATTAAAGATGAGATGCAGGAGCTGATAGCAAAATACGGTGACGGGCGCCGCACCGAGATTGCCCCCTCGGCGGACGACATCAATCCTGAAGACTTTTATAAAGATGAGGATGTGGTTATCACCATTTCCCATCTCGGATATATCAAACGCACCCCGCTGAGTGAATACCGTACCCAGGCCCGCGGCGGCGTGGGCAGCAAGGGGAGCACGACCCGCGATGAAGATTTTATCGAGCACATTTACGTTGCCAACAACCACAGCACTATGATGTTCTTCACCGCAATGGGCCGCTGCTACTGGCTCAAGACCTACGAGATTCCAGAAGGGGTCAAAGCCTCCAAGGGGCGCGCCATCCAGAATGTCCTCAATATCGAGCAGGGCGACAGCGTGAAGGCGTATATCAATGTGCGCAATCTGGGCGATGACGAGTTTGTGGATAATCACTTTGTGGTGATGGTCACCAAGAACGGTACCTTCAAGAAGACCTCGCTCCGCGAGTATTCACGTCCCCGCAGCAAAGGTGTGAACGCAATAGTTGTCCGCGAGGGTGACGAACTTCTTGAGGCAAGGCTGACCAACGGCAATAACTTCATCTCCATCGCCAGCAAGCAGGGCAGGGTATGCACCTTCCATGAGAGCGGTGCCCGCGCTGTCGGTCGTACCAGCATCGGTGTCCGGGGTATGGATATCGGCGATGACCTCTCTGCCAACGAGGTGATAGGCATGGTTTGCGTAGACAGCAGCCTGGCAGAAGACCGGCGTCCGCAGATACTCGTTGTGAGCGAAAACGGCTTTGGCAAGCGCAGCGACGTTGCAGAATACCGTATCACCAACCGCGGAGGCAAGGGCGTCAAGACCATCAACATCACGGAAAAGACTGGCGCGCTTATTGCTATTAAGGATGTTACGGACGACAATGACCTGATGATAATAAACCGTTCCGGTATCGCAATCCGCATGTCGGTAGAGAATCTGAGGGTTATGGGCCGTGCAACTCAGGGAGTGAAGCTGATAAACCTCCGCGAAGGCGATTCAATTGCATCTGTATGCGTTGTGCCTAAGAGCGAAGAACCGGCCCTCAAGCCTGAAGACGGTGCAACAGAAGAGAGTAATAACTAATTTATAACCGAATAATTATGAAACGCGTATTTATCCTCATGATGGTTGCGGCAATCACCGTTTCCGCAGCTGCACAAACGCTTTCCAAGAAGGAGCAAGACCTCCTCAAATATGCAAACAAGCTTGAGACCAGTCTCCAGAACCCCAAGAAAGCGGGTACTTCTGAGCCATGGTACAAACTTTCGCAGGCATACTACGATATCTACTCATATCCTGTTTCTGATGTTTACCAGAACGCACAGCAGTTTGAGGTCCGTCTCCTTACCAAGGGTAAACAGTTCACTACAGAGGAGCGTGTCTGCCGCGGCGAGACCTATACCGTTGACTGCTACGCAGACAAAGACCTCTATTACGATTCAAACGGTGTGCTCCAGTTCTGGCTGGTTAAGAAACCGCTTATGGAGGATGCACTTGCAAAGTCACTCGATGCACTTCAGAAAGCCTACAAACTCGATGAGTATAACTACAAGACCAAGAAGTATCTGGAAACTGCAGAGAAGATCCATACCGCATATCACAACACCGGTCTGTTCTACTATATGGCAGGTGACCAGGCTACTGCAGAGGATTTCTTTGAGAAAGCTTACAAGAGCACGGAGAACCCTATCCTCAATCGTGTGGACACCATCGGGGTTTATTATACTGCTTTGATGGCTCGCGACAATGGCAAGATTGACAAGGCCATAGAACTTTTCAATAAGGACCTGGATGCCGGCTATGCATCTAAGGGTGAGGTTTATGCCGCACTCGCGGACCTCTATCGCGAAAAGGGTGATATGGAGCATTTCAAAGAGACCCTTGAGAAGGGTTTCAGCGCATACCCGGAGAACCAGCAGATCCTTGTAGGTCTTATCAACTACAATCTGGATACCAACGGTGACAGCAGCAAGCTGTTTGAACTGATTCACCAGGCACAGGCCAATGAGCCGAACAACGCCAGCCTCTATTATGTGGAGGGTGATATCAACAAGAAGCTTGGCAACAAAGAGGCCGCCCTTGAACTGTTCCAGAAGTCTTACGACATTGACAATAAGTATCTGTTCGGCATTGTAAACAAGGGTATCATTTATTACGACGAGGCCCTTGAATATCAGGATAAGGCCAATGCAGAGCTTGACGATGCAAAATATGAGGCGCTCCTCGGTGAGGTCAACAACTCCCTTAAGAAGGCCATCGAACCGTTTGAGCAGTCATACGAACTCGCTTCCGGCGACCTTGAACTGCAGGTCGCTATTGCAGAATACCTGAAGAACATCTATTTCCGCTTCCGCATGGAGAGTGACGAATATATGGCCGCATACGAGAAATACAACGCAATCTACAAACAAGCAACTGAATAACAAGAAGGCGGCTCAATGAGTCGCCTTTTATTTTACTGACAGATAAAAAATGGGTGGATTATTCGGAGTCGTCTCCAAAAAGAAGTGTGTTTCCGAACTGTTCTATGGGATTGACTATCACTCCCATCTGGGAACAAAGAAGGGGGGGATGGCAGTTATCAACGAGGATGGGTCGCTGGTGCGCAGCATACATAGCCTTAAACAATCATATTTCAGGGTCAAGTTCGAACCAGACCTTCACAAGTTTGACGGTCGCAGCGGCATTGGCGCCATAAGCGACAGTGAGTCACAGCCGATTGCAGTACATTCGCATCTGGGCCGTTATGCCATATGTACAGTGATGAAAATCAACAATATGGCAACGTTGGCCGCAGAGGTGATGGGCGAGGGGAAAATTTTCACCGAGCTGAGCGACGGTACGACTAACGGTACCGAACTTCTGGCGCAGCTGCTCAACCACGGCTCCACCTTTGCAGAAGGTATCCGTTATGCGCAAAGCAAGATAGAAGGGGCATGCACCATGCTGATACTCACTGACGACGGTATAATCGCCGCCCGCGACTGGTGGGGCCGCACCCCGCTGGCTATCGGCCGCAGGGGAGACGGTTACGCAGTGGCAAGTGAGAGCTGCAGCATGATCAACCTCGACTTTGACTTCTTCAGGGAGTTGGGACCGGGTGAGGTGGTCAAGATTACCGCCGACGGTATAGAGCAGATACTCCCCGCCGAGGGTAAACTCCACGTATGCTCGTTCCTGTGGATTTATTATGGCTTCCCGGCTACTTCTTATGAAGGGATGAATGTGGATCATGCCCGCCGCAACCTGGGCCGCCTTATGGGGCAGCAGGATGACCTCAAGGCCGACCTCGTGTCGCCTATTCCCGACTCCGGTACAAGTATGGCACTGGGCTATGCGGAGGGTGCAGGAATCCCTTACCGCAATGCGGTAATGAAATATACACCCACCTGGCCGCGCAGCTTTATGCCGGTGGACCAGAGCACCCGGGACGTGGTGGCCAAGATGAAGCTCATCCCCAACTACGGCCAGATGAAAGACCGCAGGATCGTATTCTGCGATGACTCCATCGTACGCGGCACCCAGCTGCGAGACAATGTGCAGATTTTCCGCGGACACGGGGCCGGGGAGGTACATATCCGCATCAGCTGCCCGCCGCTGGTATATCCCTGCCCGTATCTTAACTTCTCCGCCTCCAAAGGACCGCTGGAGTTTGTGACCCGCCGCACCATCCAGGAACTGGAGGGGAGGCACGACGCCCATCTGGAAGAGTACTCTTCTTACGGTTCTCCCCGCTACTGCAATATGGTGGAGGCCATCCGCAGCAAGCTGACGATGGATTCACTTAAGTTCAATTCCGTGGAGAATGTCGTGCAGGCTATCGGCCTGCCCAAGTGCAATCTCTGCACCCACTGCTTTGACGGCACGTATAATGACTAAAGGCCGGCTATTATCCCGATAACGGTCTTTAGCAGGCTTAGCGACAGCCGCAGGGCCGATGCCAGAAAATCTCCCGCCACCGGGAGATTTTTTGTAACAAGCGCCAGCGGTGTCAGGTAGATTGCGGCACTGGTGAGAGGTATCGCCACAAAGTTGGTTATCAGGAAGTAACGGGGAAAGGTGCCAAAGTACAGCCACACCAGCGGTGCGGTGGCGGCCTGGCAGCTGAGCGACAGGGCGGTGGTGTTCCATAGCTTCTCCATCATGGCGCTCCGACATGTGAGTATCGTTTTTAGCCGTGGATAAGCCAAGCCGATGCCAGCCATCGCGCCATAAGAGAGCTGGAAGCCGATCTGGAAGGGGGCATCGGGATTGGCGAGAGTGGTGACAAAGGCGCTGATGGCGAGTGCCCGCATCAGGTTGCGCCGGCTCCCTGCAAATTCGCCTGCCTCGTATATGGTTATCATCATAACCGCACGCAGGATAGAGGTTGTCAGGCCGGTTATAAGCGCATAGCTCCAGAGCAGTGCCAGAGTTATCACCTTGCGTAATATGCGGGCGGGAGGACTGTTGCCCAGGATGCCCAGAGTGAGGGTGATCAATAGGTACAGCACACCTATATGGAGGCCGGAGAGGGCCATCAGGTGCATCGCCCCGCTCTTTTTGAAATCGCTCTTAAGTGTGCGGTCTATCCGGCTGCGGTCACCGATGGCGATGGCGCTGAGTATCGCCCCCTCGCTGCCACCTCCGGCCGCATTGTATAGAATCTGCGAGATATGCTCACGGGTCGCGACAGATTTCGCACGCATCTCCGTTTCCGGGGCAGGGTAGCGCCCTATTGCGGCATTCATCACCCCCAGCATCAGCATTGCTGCCGTGGCCGCCAAGCGTGCCCTTGTACGGGCCGCCAGCACTGCCGCCGCCAGTGTCAGAATAGCCGGGATAATGATGATTACTGCTCCCGCAGTGCCTGTGACTTGGCAGAACGTTGCGTCGGGGCAGTATGCCGAGCCGTGGCAGAACGTTGCGCAGCACCTCGCCTCTACCATGCCCGCTCCCGGCCTGAAAGCCGCGCAGAACCCCGCCGCCACATCCCCCGCCACAAACGCCGCGGCGTATAAGACAATATCCGAAATCCTTCCCCTCATATCCTTCCAATATATGTCACTAAGATAAGTTTTTTATTCGTAAATTCGCGGTGCGAAAAATAAAACACACAATATGAATATTCTGGTTCTCAATTGCGGCAGCTCTTCCATCAAATATCAGGTACTGGATATGAAGGGCGAATCCGATTTCTCTCTTTTGGCAAAAGGTCTTGTAGAACGCGTGGGCAGTGACAATGCAACCATCACGCACAAGGTTCCCACTCGGGAGGATGTGTTTCAGGAACTCCCGATCCACGACCACTCCAAGGGTATTTCTGTGGTTCTGGAAATGCTTCTGGACAAGGAGAAAGGTGTGCTCAAGAGCCTCTCCGACCTTGATGCCGTAGGCCATCGCGTGGCGCACGGCGGAGAGTATTTTTCTTCTGCCGCAATGGTGAACGACGATACTATAGAGAAGATAGAGAAGTGCTGCGCACTGGCACCGCTGCACAATCCCGCATCGCTGCTTGGTATCCGCGCCGCCGCGAAGCTGATGCCTGATATCCCTCAGGTGACCGTGTTTGACACGTCGTTCCACCAGACAATCCCGGATTACGCATATATGTATGCCCTGCCGTACGAGTATTATGAGAAATACGGCATCCGCCGCTACGGTTTCCACGGCACCAGCCACAATTTTGTGGCGGGCAAGGCCTGCGACGCGCTGGGCTGGGACATCAAGGAGAAGAAAATCATCACCTGCCACCTTGGTAACGGCAGTTCCATCACCGCCATCAAGGGAGGCAAGTCGATAGACACCTCTATGGGCTTCACTCCGCTGGAGGGCGTCACGATGGGTACCCGCTGCGGCAACATAGACCCGAGCGTAGTGACTTTCCTCATGGAGAAGGAGGGGCTGGATGCAAAGGCCATGAACGATGTTATGAACAAGAAGAGCGGCCTGCTGGGCCTCTCCGGTGTTTCTGCGGATAACCGTGACGTTGAGGCTGCCGCCGCCAGCGGGAACAAGCGGGCAGAGATGACCCACCTGAAGCGCTGCTATGACATCAAAAAGTTTGTGGGCGCTTACGCAGCAGTCCTGAACGGGGTGGATCTTATAATTATGACGGGAGGTATCGGCGAGAATGCCCGCAATGTCCGCCGCGAAGTCCTCTCAGGCCTCGAGTATCTGGGCCTTGAACTGGATCTCTACCGCAACGACCACGTTGAAGGCGACAACTGGCTCATCAGCACCGAGTCTTCCAAGGTGAAGGCTATGGTAGTCTGCACCAACGAGGAGCTCGTGATTGCCCGCGACACTATGGATATAGTGAGCCGCAAGCGCAAATAAATTCTGAAGTATGAAAACTACACTGAGAGCACTGCTTGCAGTAGCAATAGCAGTATTGTTTGCCGTGTCCTGCACAAAGCCCGGCGAAGAGGAGGGCGGCAGTCCGTCAAGCAAAGATTATTAAGACAAGTACGAGGTTTACGGGTGTGTGGAATATGTGGATCCGGGTCTGCCGTCGGGCCTTAAATGGGCGCGCTGCAACCTTGGTGCAAACAAGCCTTGGGAGGTCGGTGACTTCTTTGCCTGGGGAGAGACAAGCCCCAAGACGGAATTCACTGTTTACAACCACCGCTTTATGTCAAAATTCGAGTCGAAGTGGCACCCCACGAAATATAACCGCTGCAAGTTTTCTTCCTATAAAGACGACAAAATCTTTCTCGAGCCAGAAGACGATGCCGCCACGGTGATATTGGGCTAGGAGTGGTATGTCCCCCGGTGGCGCGATTTTGCTGAATTGCCCGGCAAGTGCAAGCTTACTTTTACCACCGTCCAGGGTGTAGAAGGCGCCGTGTTCACGGGCCCGAACGGCAACACCATTCTCTTCCCGTTAGGAGGGCAGTTCCGGATTCCGAGGGATGGCAAAGAGGGTGACAACAATTATGTCAAACAAGGCTTCTACTGGTCAAACGAAATAGGCATAGCCGACGAGAAGGATATTTATCAGCAAGAAGAGGCCGGTGCACTGTAGCTGGACGCTACCACCATTGGCATCTATCATACACTAAGAGCATACAGACCCAACGGCCTCAATATCCGGGCCGTCAGCGGCGGCAGCCGAAATTAGAGGATGGTGGGGGTGTAGTGGATTGAGACGCTGTCGCGGGTAACTGTGACGACGTTGAAGCCGGGCGTGCCGTGCCCAAGGGCGTTGCCGACAGGGCCGGCGGCGACAAAGCGGATGCCGTCTATCGTGGTGTCATAGTCCTGATGCGTGTGGCCGGCAAAGACCACGTCCACGCCCTTATCCTTGAAAAGCGAAATGTACTGCGCGCGCTGCCCGTTGGAGAAATTGAAGTAATCTTCAGGCTCGTCCACGCTCTCGCGCACAACCGGGCAGTGCAGGAAGATGAAGGTGTATCTGCACCCTGCAGCGGCGTCCAATTCATTTGTGAGCCACTCCAGCTGAGCTTTCTCGGCCTCTTCGGCACCGTCTTTTATGCAGTTGGAATCAATCCCTATGAAAGCGCAGCCTCTGTCCCGGAACGAGAAGCGGAAGCCGTAATCGCGGCGGTCGTGATTCCCCAGAACCTCATAGACCGGGGCCTGCAACCCGGCCAGACGGGTTTTGTATATCGAATCCTGGACGGGGTCGGCGGGATTATCCACCAAGTCGCCGGTGATGAAGACACAGGCAGGATCCAGCGCGTTTGCTGCATCCACGGCCGCCTTCATAAGAGAATCGGAATGGGCATAAGCAGAGGAGTCGTCCATAAAGCCGATTTGTGTGTCGCTCATATGGACAAAGGTGAACGGCTCAAAGGGATGGCACGCGGTGGCCAGAATCAGGACGATGCTTAAAATGTATGGTTTCATATCAATATGATTGTAACGCTTCTTGCCGCCTGGGCGCCCATTACAAGGGTCTGGGCTATGTCGGCGGTCTTGGAGGGGCCGCTGATAAAGGTGCCGTAGCCGTACCGGCCGGGATCTACGCGACGGTAGGCCTCGTGCATATTGTTCACGATGGCCTCCCTGGAGAGCAGTATCACCAGATTCTCCGAGATGAAGCAGACGGCCTTCTCTTTCATCGCCTGCGGAATCCAGATGCAGCCGTTCTCCGCGACGCCCAGCTCTCCGCGGATGACCCCCACGTCGGTGCCGTCCATGGCGGCGGCTCCATCCACGGTGTCGGGGTTGAGGTTGGCGGCTGTAACTTCTGGCAGGTTGGAGGCGATGGTCCTGGCCGACGGGAAACGCTTCCGGATTACTGAATCTACAGTCTCGCCGCTTCCGAGTTCTACGACTTCGCTGCCGGCCACCTTTGAAGAGGCTATGAAGGCCTCCAGAGGGTCGGGGTAGGTGATGGGCGCAATGTCGTCCAGCGCGGGCATATCGTAGCGCGTGCCAATCCCGGCGCGGATCCTGCCAAGTATTTGCTCTTTTCTACTCATCTTTTTCCAAATCCATACTGTGGAACGGTTTGAAGGCTCCGGTGGCGGCTTTATACATCAGGGGATGGTTGTACACCATAGACATCCCCTTGCAGAGGGCCTTCTTTGCGGAGGGTACGGCTCCGGGTGTCTGCCGCCATTTGTATATCTGTTCTCCCAGGTCAATCTTCACCGGGCATACGCTCTGGCAGCTCATACACAGGGTGCAGGCGGACAGGTTTCCTTTGTGGGCTTCAAAGTCGCGCAGCATACCAAGGTTGACTCCCAGCGGCCCCGGGATGAAGTAGCTGTACGAGAAGCCTCCGGAGCGCCTGTACACGGGGCAGGTGTTCATACAGCTGCCGCAGCGGATGCACTTCAGGCTCTCCCAGTGGTCGGGGTTGCCAATCCACTCGCTGCGCCCGTTGTCCACCAATATGATGTGCATAGCCTCCGCCCCGGGCCTGGCCTTGCGGAAATGGCTGGTATAGCTTGTTGTGGGCTGGCCGGTTCCCGCCCTGCATAGCATTCTCTGGAACACGGCCAGGCAGTCGTAGTCGGGGATGACCTTCTCCAGTCCCAGCGCCGCGATGTGCAGCCTGGGGCAGGATGTGGACATATCGGCGTTGCCCTCGTTGGTGCAGACCACAATGTCGCCGGTGGCGGCAATGCCAAAGTTGGCCCCGGTCATACCTGCGCCGGCTGTCAGGAATTCGTTCCTCAGGCTAAGCCTGGCCCGGTATGTCAGGTATGTGGGGTCGTGGTTGCCGATTTCATCGGATATCCCTTCGCGTTCAAAGAGTTCGCCGACCTGGTCGGGACTCAGGTGCACCGCCGGCATCACTATATGGCTGGGGCGCTGCCCCATCAGCTGTATGATTCTCTCGCCCAGATCGGTCTCCACCACCTCTATGCCCTTTGCCTCAAGATAGGGATTCATCCTGCACTCTTCGGTGAGCATCGATTTGGATTTGACAATCTTTTTGACGTCCGCTGCCTTCAGTATGTCATACACGATGGCATTGAACTCGTCGGCATCGGCGGCCCAGTGGACCACTGCGCCGTTTTTCTCTGCCTGCGCGGCAAACTTCTCAAGATATTCGTCCAGATGGGAGAGTGTGTGCCGCTTTATGGCCGATGCCTTTTCTCTCAGCCGTTCCCATTCGGGCAGGCCCCGGGCCATAGCGTCGCGCTTGCTGCGCACGGCCCAGAATGTTGCGTCGTGCCACTCGCTGTAGCGCGCATCCTTCAGAAATGCTCTGGCTTTTTTGCTGTGTTGTGTCATAGTCCGGCGGCTAGTATTTCGGCTACGTGTTTAAATTCTATCTTGAGCCTGTTTTTGCGGGCGATGCGGCTCTGATGCATCAGGCACGAGCAGTCGGCGCCGGTGATGTATTCGGCTCCGGTGGCGATGTGTCTGCGGACCTTGTCCAGCCCCATCCGGGCGCTGACGGCACTCTCTTCTACGCAGAACAATCCCCCGAATCCGCAGCACTCGTCTTTGCGCTCCGGCTCCACAACCTCGATACCCTGTTTGAGGGAGAGCAAATCGCGGATTTTATTGAAGGGCGCCACGTTCTGCTCGCTGGGCGAAGAGAGCCCCAGTTCGCGCACTCCGTGGCAGGAATTGTGGATGCTGACCTTATGGGGAAAACTGCCCGGCAACGCCTCGGGACGCACGATATCGTGGATGAATTCCACGATGTCCATACAGGAAGACGCCAGACGGCATTCGTGGTCCAGCAGTTCGGGGTAGTGCAGCCGTACAAATGCGGTGCAGCTCACCGACGGGGCCACCACATAGTCATATCCGGCAAACAGATCCTCCATCTTCTCTGCCAGACCAACGGTATCCTTTTCAAAGCCGCCGTTGGCCATAGGCTGGCCGCAGCAGGTCTGCCCCTTGGGGTAGGTGACATCCATCCCCAGGTGCCGCAGCAATTTATACGATGCCACGCCGACCTGCGGGAACAGGGCATCAACATAGCAAGGGACAAAGAGACCGACTTTCATATCACAAAGATAGCACAGATACTTTTATTCACTTTGTTCGTAATAGTAGGAATAGTCAATACCTTTCATAAAGGTCTCGCGGTCATCAATTTTGTCGGTGAGTGCGCCTGACAAAAGTGCTTTTATAGGAGCCGGATCCACGACACTGCGGCGCATTGCCTCCAGATATGCATTCTTATCGATGCGACTCCAGTCAACGCACTTTTTCAAAGAGCGGCGGAGCATCAAATCCAGCCAGATGCGGGTGCTTCGTCCGTTGCCCTCCATAAACGGATGAGCAACATTCATTTCCACGTACTTGTCGGCTATCTCATCGAAGGTTGTTTCAGGCATAGTTTCGATTGCCGGTAGAATAGAAGGGAAGTACTGTGCATTGGCAAAGGTGAATCCCCCCTTGCTGATATTCTTGGTGCGAATCTGTCCGGCGAAGTCATACAGACCGCCGAAAATGTATGCGTGAATCTGCTGCAGGCATTTTATGCTGCCAGGCTCCAGCTTGTCCAACAAATCACTCTCAAAGAGGGAATAGGCCTTCTTTTTGCTCTGACCGTCAATAGTGTTGTCACTATACGTGAACCAATCCAGAAAAGCATTTGCCCGATTGTTTGGATAGTGCTTGGCCAGTGTCTGGACGCACTCTGTATCCAGCGCATCCGATGCACGCTGCTTGCCGTCCGGAGCCTCGAACTTGAACTCGTGAGTGAGACTCACGAGTTCAACCCCCTCTGCTGTCAGCTTACGTTTGAGCCATCGCCAATAGTTGCCGGCCTTGACATAATCCGGCTCATTGTTGATAGCCCGCACTATATCAATGGCAGAGAACCACCATTTGGAGTGGCCCTCATCCCAAACGGCACGCACCTCGCGGTCATTATAAAAGCGTATGGATTTCTTTGGCATACGTTAATCGTTGACATACAAAAATATGAAAATACCCGCTAAAAATGAAGGTTTAAAGTAATGATTTGCCGCCTCTGGCTGCGGCGGGTGCAATGCTTCGGGCAACCGCCGGCTTTTCTGACTGTCTGAACAACAGTCAGAAAAGTTCGCTGCTCGCCCGGCGCCCCCATCCCCAGTTACGGCGGCATATATGCCACCACCGTAACCGGGGCGCTATGTTGCCTGAAGCATTCACCCGGCCTTTGCTAAGCTATTATAAACTGAGTAGGAGGATGTCGTATGTTCAGAATGTATTGTTGGATTCTCGTCCTCTCCGCAAAAATCCCTTACAGAGCGTTCTGTGAGGGATTTTTCGTAAATAGTGGCCCAAAAAATGTCCCAAAAATCGAAAATCTGAACTAAAAAAAGGTGCTCGCAGGTCGGCACCTCTCGGAGAAGAATGAAGTGACAGGGGTTATAGGGATTTCACCTCTTTCAAGAATTCGGTAACCGACCAGAGTAGCATGAATAGCTACAGAACTGAGCGATGGAGTTTTTTCCATCCTGAACCCCGTGTCTGGGAACAGACTATCTATTAGTGTTGAGGCTGACCAAAAAGCCGATAGACTTGAGGTCAGCCCCTCCATCTTTAAAGGTCAAGTACCTTCCCGCTATCAAACGATTGGTGCTCCCGGGCAAATACATACCCAAGCTGATTAGACAAGCACCGTGTCTTCCCAATCTGCCTGTCAATGTTCCGGTGAGAGTGGCCGTAAATCCAATAGTCAGCGCCACAAGTCTCGATGAAGTCATCTTCATTTGAAACAAAGGCAC
>JAFSUF010000063.1 GCA_017445425.1 Bacteroidales bacterium
AAGCGCAAACTGCTGGAGAAGCAGAAGCAGGGCAAGAAGCGTATGCGTCAGGTCGGCAACGTGGAGGTTCCCCAAAGCGCATTTATGGCCGTGCTGAAACTGTAAGGGCCGCTGGGTTCAACAGCTTGCGTCCTACAGCATCCCGCTCTCATAACCGCCATACGTCGCCTGGCTTCAAAAAGCTTTGCTGCTGCCCAGGCGACTCATAGCGCCTGTCTCCTTTGCGAACTATTAATGCGAAGAGGCCCGCGTGGGCTATTCCAGAAATCCGCAGGTTGCAACAACTCCTGTCAGAAGGCACTCCTGGCCCTCCTCGCGCAACCTCTGAGGCAAAATCGCCCCGGAGGTTGCGGCGAGTGGCCTCAGAAGCAATTGCGGCGGAGTCGGCCGCAACCTGCGAAAGTGGACCACCTGTAAAAACCTATGCATATCCCCCGTCATTGAATCCGCACCCGGTACAGCCGATGACAGATGCAGGGGATATTGTGCTTTTTAGCTGAGCGTCAGCTTCGCAGGCTCCGGTAGAGGCGGGAGCAAGGTGAGTGTTACTAATTGAGCTCGTCAACGACGTTCCAGGTACTGTCAGGGCCTGGAAAAGAAGGCGTCGCAGCGAAAAGGAGTGAAGAAGCGGTTAAACACGCAGCGTTAAGAAAAGCATCATCCCCAGCATCTGTCATCGGTGACACGGGAGTGCCCGCGGATTGTTCAGATCAGATCTTTGGCCTGGTCATAGACAAGCCCGGCCAGGCGGATGATTTGCTTGGGCGAACAGTTGTATCTGGCCCTCATGGCCCGTGCAAGTTTCAGCCGCTGGCTGGTAGACAAGTAACGTATGCTTGTTGTCCCGAAGAGTTCCAGGCAAATTTCGTGTTTGTGCTGTCGCATCTCCTGAATAGGAATGGCAAGGTGCGATATGCTACCGCCGCGGGCATCCACGTCCTCTTCTTTGGTTATGCACATGAAGTAGTTGAAGCTCCGGTTGGTCTTGAAAAGCTGTTCCACGATTTCATAGGCGACATAGTCCCCCGGAAAGACCAGCGGACCGATCATGCGGGCAGGGATGGACATGGCTTGTTTGGTTTTCAGAAAAGCCAGCCTGTCCCGAAAGCTCAGCTTATCGGCACGAGGAGAGGTTGCAGACATATTGAGCCAGCCTGGTGAGCACCAGTGACCGGAGCTGTTGAAGTAAAGCGGCCCGCTGGACCATGGGTAGTTCCATGCATTGTACCGGATGCCGGCAACGGGCGCATTCTTGATGGTGTAGCAGATGACAGTCTTAAGGTAGAAGTCGGTATCCACAACCTGATGATTGATGGGGACGTTTTCGAGTTTGTGCTGCTCGCCGTGCCTGACGGAAATGTCGTGGGAGGTTCTGCGGACGTAGTCGTGCATAAAGCGGTTACACTCGTCGAACTCCCCGTAGAGGATAAAGTGCAGGTGGTTGTCCATCAGGGAGAAAGCGAGAATGACCACGCGGTAGGTGTGCAGGGTGACATAGATGCGGTTCATCCCGCTGATGAAATCGTCTTCGTCGTAGAATATGAAATCTACGGCGTTCCCGTCGGTGCTGAAGTGCCAGCAGCGCTTTACCGGAATAGTCCTCCCCTTGACGAAAGGGACGTTGAGCCCGAGATCGGAAATGAGCTCCTCGAGCAGTTTCTTGTCTAACAACTTCATAATCTCACACCGCCGTTTATGGCTGCTCAAAGACAAAATTACGACAAACCACGGAATAATGTGCAACCCAAAATTCGCAGGTGACAGGAATAAGCGCCAGCATAAGAAAAGTGCAACCTCCGGGGCTATTTTGCCTCGGAGGTTGCGGCGAGCATTGTTACGTGTATGTCAGGGTAGGGCGGCCGCAACCTGCGAATGTCGGGTTAGCTCAGCCGTGTCATGGTTTCCCGAGAGGAAGCCGCCGGCGGGAATCAGCGGTCTTTTCCTGTATCTGCCAGTCAGAAAAAGGCTGGGCTATTCAACCCCGATTGACGAATCAGTTTCTAACGGGTCTTTGCCGGGGGCGGCCAGCCAGAAGAGCATCAGCAGACTATAACCAAAAGCAAATAGTGATACGATGGGGAAGGAGACGCGTACAAAAGGGGATACCGTGTCTCCGGGGCTCATTCCCTGCAGCAGATATCCTGACAGGAAACCATAAACAACTGTCCCGAACAAAATAAGCCCCCAGAGTATTATCCACCATCCAGAGTGGCCAGTGTCGTGCAGGCGGCGGACAGTCACGGCCAAAGTCGGTATTGTCAGCAGGGCGCAGACAGCCCAGAGAATGTATGCGCAGGCGGTGTTGTTGGTAGAAAAAGTGAGGGCAGACAAAGCAGTGACAATCAGTCCGGAGAAAAGTACCCAGGACCAAAACTCTTTGCGGGAAGCAATGCCCCTGAACGATGCATACTTCTGCAGAGTTGTTATCACGGGTTTCATATCTAATCAATCAGAGGAATAATTTTGATGATGTCAACGCCAATAAGCGCAGCCAGGACAATCATGGCAATGGCCCAGAGGATGATGAGTATCAGGCCGGGACGCCACTTGGGGGAGTGGAGGTTGAAAGTGAGCAGGATGCCGTAGTAGATGGCCAGGATGCACGGGATGGCATAGACCACAGCAGCGACAATCCATGTAGAGATACTCAGGGACTGCAGTGCGGTGACATCAATCTCTTCTGTAAGTTCTGCCCAGGCCTCGGCAACTTCCGGAACCAGGCCCGCAAGGGACGGGAGGGAGAATATGAAGGCCCCTCCTGCCAGGGCGCTGAGACCCGACATAAACAGCATTATGCCGAGGATGACACCCAGGACGCGGCCTGCGGTTTTTCCGGCGGGTTGGGTGTTGGAAGGTCCCGAGGAGGCATACTGCTGCCCGATACCTGCAGCCGACAACTGTTCGCCGCGCATTTCGCACTGCTTCTGTACCGTGTCTGCATTTGGCATGGCGATCCAGCAGAGGATATACAGGATAGGGATAATCAGGACGATGTGCTCAGAAGAGAAAGAGGCCAGGAACAGGATGGCCGCAATGAGCCGGATGAGAGTTACATCCCAATTCCAATACGTAGCCAAACCGTTGCATACACCACCGATGATGCGTCCCTCCGGGTTGCGGTAGAGCCGCTTCTTGGGCTTTTCCTGAGGCTTTGCGCTGTCGGCATGGGATTCCTCGGCAAAGGCGGCCGGAGTCCCCAGGATGCCTATTACATGGCGCGCATCGGCCACCGACACCACATTGCCAGTACCACAACGCTCCAATAGCAATTCTGCCATACGCTCTTCGATGTCTTCTACTATCTCCTTGCCGTCTAATGTATCGTTGTAGAAGCGCTTCAGGCCGCCCAGATACTCTTCAATGAGAGAATAGGACTCTTCGTTGATATTGAAGGCGCACCCGCCTATATTTACTTGAACTGTCTTTTTCATGGTTGTTATTTTTTGATCTCCTCTATGGTTGCGATAATCTCACGCCACGCGTCATCCATAAGTGCGAGCTGTTCGCGACCTTTGTCTGTGAGCGAATAATATTTGCGGGGCGGGCCCTGGGGTGACTCTTCCCACCGGTATGTGAGCAGTCCCTGGTTCTTCTGCCGTATCAGCATAGGGTAAAGGGTCCCCTCCACGACAATCATATTGGCCTCCTTGAGCTGGGTGAGCAGGCTGGAGGCATAGGCGTCTTCTTTGGAGAGAAGGCACAGGATGCAATATTCGAGCACCCCTTTGCGCATCTGTGAGCGCACGTTTTCTGTGATGTTGTCCATGGCGGTTATTTGCTTGTGGTGAATTTGGAAAGATTTTCAAAAGAGGGCTCGATACCGCGCAGCTGGCACTTCTCTGTAGGGGTATTTGCGTTGGGAGCGATTATCCAGAGCACGATGTAGAGCCAGAAGCCGGTACTGCCACAGAGGAACAGCAGGATGAACGCTATGCGTACGAGAGTAACGTCGAGATTGAAGTAGGCAGCCAGACCACTGCATACGCCGCCGATGGAGCGATGGTCTCTGTCGCGGAAAAACTTGTGGGTGGCGGGTTCTCCCTTCGTTGCCTCAGATGCCGCCTCCTTGCTTTCGCTACGGTATGAGGTGCCGTCGGGCATACCTATGCTGCTGATGATCTCGTCTATGAGGGAGAGGGTAATTACCCGGTTCTCGCCGCCGAGTTTGGCGCTGGCCAGCTCGGCGATGCGCATCTCAAGGTCTGTCATCACCTCCTGGGTATCTGCCCCTGCATGCAGTTTTGCGCGAAAAGCAGCCAGGTAAGAATCAAGACGTGCATAGGCGTCTTCGTCGATAATGAAGTTGGTGCTGCCGATCGCAGCCGATACAGTCTTTTTCATTTCAGGTGTGTTTAGTATTTGTTGGTGCAAAGATATAAAACTTTTTTAATACCTTGCAATACATAGTACCAAGAATTTTAAAATATTTTTGTGTACATATAATAAAAGCGCCCCGACATGTGGTGTCGAGGCACTTTTACGTATCAGTAATCGCCATCAGGCGATAGCGCAGCGCGGAGCAGCGGGGTTTGTGGCAGCGCCCCAGTATTATAGGCTATTCCCAGCCGGGGGTTTGCCAGTCTTCTCCGGTGAGGTACTTCATCTTGTTGACCTCTGTTTCGCTCATCGGGTAGAGGAGATACTTGTAGTGACCCTTGTTGGTACGTGTAGGGAAAGCGAAGCGAGTGTAGGTGAGCTTGCCGGAATTCTCGTCCTTTGTGATGCGCATTCCTGTCACGTGCTCTTCTGTCTGGTCTATAATCTTCCAGCGGCGGACGTCGTCGAAGCGGATGTTCTCGAATGCCAGTTCCACGCGGCGCTCGTTGCGGATGCGCAGGCGGAGCTGATTCTGGGTGAGACCTTCGGGCAGGTCGGGCATGTGCACGCGCTCACGCACGAGGTTGGTGAAGTCATACGCATCATCGTAGTGCCCCGACTCACAGGCGCACTCGGCCAGATTCAGGAACATCTCGGCCAGGCGGGCGTTATGTATGCGTCCGTCAAGGGTTCCGACCCTGTCGCTGGACTTGTCGCAGCAGAATTTGCGGATGTAGTATCCGGTACGGGTATAATAAATGGAGTTCGCCTCGTCGGAGATACCGCAGTTGCCGCCCACAAAGGTCTCTACGCGGAGAGAATCGGGGTTGACCCACCAGCGCGGCGCATTGTTGTAGTAAATGGAGCCGTAGAAACGGGGGTCACGGTTCTCGTAAGGATTCTCGGGGTCGTAGAGTTTGTTGTTCTTATTGTAGTTGGGCTGCAGGTGCTCTTCGTCAAGATAAGGATTCTCCAGATCAAGTATGGGCTCGCCGTCGGTGGTCTCAAAGCAGTCGACAAGTTCCTGTGTGGGGCAGATGCCGCAGGAGAGGACGCCCCTGGTTGTGGGCAGGCCGTAGTTCTGCCACATAGTCAGGCGGGTGTTGTTGCCCATAATAGTCTCTTTGTCGATATTGCGGGCACCGTCGTATTGAAAGATGTGGTAGTAGTCATAGCAAGAGTATGCATAATCGTCCTCCGGTTCCACATCAAACAGTTTCCACCCGTGGGCCAGAAGCTGGTCCACAGCCTCTTTGTTGATCTGGTAGGCATACTCCCAGGTATATTTGCTCCCCTCCTCGTAATAAAGCGGGCTTGCGGCAAACATGGCGGTGCGCGCCTTGAGTACCCATGCCCATCCGCGGTTCATAGTGTATGATTGGGGATTCCAGCGGAAGGTATAGCCGGAAGATTCGTCTTCCGTGGCGTTGAGGCAGAAATCCAGGTCTTTCATGATGAAGTCTGCAATCTCCTCTACGCTGTTGAGGTGGACGTCCCGGAATTCTTCGTTCAGGTCATAGCACTCTGTGAAGATGACAGCCTTTCCAAAACGCTTCATCAGCATAAAATAGTGCCAGGCACGGTACAGGTGTGCCTTGACCTCCCAAAACTCCAGCTCAAGGGGATCCACATTGGTGAAACTGATCTTGTAATTGTTGGTAAGATAGTAATCGATTGTGCGGATATTGTTGTAGTAATTATCGTAGCCGGAACCCAGGGGGAAATTGGCGGAGAGGAAGTCTACGGTGTACCAGTTGTAATATGTTCCGCCGGTGCGGTCGTTCACATGCTGGCTTTCATCACCGAAGGGTGCGTAGTCCAATGTAGCGCGCCATTCCGTAGCATTGCCTATGGTATTCACCAGCGACGAAGTGTAATTATATTTGGTCCACACCAGATCCAGGTCCACGAGACCGTAGGGTTCGGGTTCCAGAAGCCCGCTGCAGGAGGGCAGCAGCGTCAGGATTGAGATTACCGGGAGTAACAGGATATATAACTTTTTCATGACGTCCGTTTTAGAAAGTTACATTAAGCGCGATGTTGTAAACCCGCATGGGCTGGTACATGCCCAGATAGACCGTTTCGGGGTCCATGTACTTGCTGGGCATCTTGTCCCATGTGCACAGGTTCTGGCCCTGGACGGCGATGCGGATATCCTGGGCGGATATCTTGCGGCAGAACTTGGTCGGGATGTTATATGCAATCTCTACATTCTTCAGTTTGAGGAAGGATGCGTCCACGAGGTTGTACTCGTTGGTCACATGGCTCACGGTGCCGGACATGGAGAGAGCGGGGGCGTTGATGAATTCGCCGTTGGCATAGCGTTCTGCGGTCCAGGCATGCTCATGCAGGTCGCAGTAGAAGCCGTCGTAATTGTAGCCCGTGAAGAATTCGTCGCCAATTGCCCGCATGTATTTGCTTACGCCGTAGAAGAGGGCGCTGGCCTCGAAGTTTTTCCAGCGGAAGCCGAGATTTGCGTTGAAGTACTGGCGCGGGGTGGAAGAATACTCGTATTTGTCGGTGTCCTTGTAGTTGAGCACGCCGTCGCCGTTGAGGTCCTTGTAGCGGAAGTCGCCGGGGCGTACCGTGCCGAGCTGCGAGTAATCCACGCCGCAGGATTCAATCTCCTCCACACTGTTGAACATGGATTTGGGGTTGAGGCTGCCGTCGGCCATATAGAGGCTTTCGCCATCCGGGATATCGATGCGATAACCGCTCCATGTGCCGGTAGAGTAGCCTTCAGTGAAGTATGGCCAGTCTTCGTCGGGGTGGTTGGGGCATTTGGGCCAATAATAGGATGCATCCCGCTCCATCTCGCCGACGTAAATCACCTGGTTCTTGTTATACCAGGTGGAGGCGCCTGCCCAGAGGGTGAAATCTTTGCTCAGCTGCTTCTTGAACTGGAGACCGATTTCATAACCCTTGTTTTCAAACTTGCCGGTGTTGGTGGCAGGGTAGTTACCCAGAGATATGCCCTGGAATACCGGGACATATTTGGTGGACTCCATATAACCGTTATCCATCCTCTCCTTGAATATGGAGCCGGTGAATGTCAGGCAGTTGAACAGCGTCAGGTCGATACCGGCGTCCAGCCCCTTGATATATTCCGGCTCAAGGCTGTCGTTGCCGAGACGGCTCTGGTCCCATGTAGAGGTGGTGGTGTTGGAGTTATATACGAAGCGCCAGGTAGTAAAGGTGCTGCGGGCGGACCGGCCGTAGCTTCCGCGGAGCTTCAGGTATGAGAGGATGTTGTTCCCTTTGAGGAAGTTCTCTTTGGACACAATCCAAGCCAGACCTACGCCGGGGGTGAAGTGGAAGCGGTTGTTCTTGGGGAACACGTCGCTGCCGGAGTAACCCAGGTTGCCGCTCACCACATATCTGTCTTTGTATGAATAAACTGCGCTCAGGCCAAAGATCTCGCTGCGGTAGGGGATGTTGTTCATACCGCCCACGTCGCGGGTCACCATTTCGCGGTGGTTGCCCATAAACACGGCATTGATGCTGTGGTCACCGAACTGACGGTTGTAGAACGCCTTGCCAAAGTATTCGTAACTGTAGCAGAACGTGTAATATTTGGAGTAACCGTTGGTGTCATACTCGCCGCCATACTGGCTGAAAGAGGTGAGGCCGGGGTCGTTGGCCTGGTACATCGTATAGCTGATGGTGTAGTCGATGTCCTTGTCTCCGCCGCCCTTGAAAGAGAAGCCCACCTGACCGCCCAGGCCGGGGGTCACCATGCCGAAGTCAAAATTGACCTTGGCGTCCATGTGGACGAAGGTGGCGTATTTCATCGTACGGCCGGAGTGGGTAAGCTCACCGTAAGGGTTGGTTTCGTAGGCGGTGCCCCATATACCTCCCATCCTGCTGCGGTCGCTGAACAGAGGCATATAGGATATGTCCCTGCCGTTGGCGAAGGCACCCTCGGGGGCGTAGAGGCTTGTGATGGTGGGGGCGGCAATCATGATATGCTTGAGCATGTCGGAATAGCGGACCCTCATACGGTCGTTGGGGGCACTTCCCAGTCCATTCTCTATCTTGAAGTCACCGCGGAGGGTGAATGTTGCAGAGATAAAGTAGTTCAGCTTGGAGTCCAGGTTGGAGGCCACGTGGAAATAATCGGCGCTGCCCGGTTTCATAGAGTAGCGGATGTCCTTGTATTCCGGCAGGTTGTATATGGAGCCGGTGTGGAGCCACTGGAAGTTGCACATATACTGCACATACTCGCTGCCGCCGCCTATCGACAAATAGAGTTTGTCCAAAGTGGTGAACTGCTTTACAAATTCGTTGTAGTAGTCGTGGCTGGGCCAGATTCCCGTGCGGTAGTTCTCCAGGGCCTGGTCTGAATATTCCGGGTTGAGGCCGTCGTTGATGCAGGCCTGGTTGCGCAGGGTGGCGAAGGTGTATGCATCAAACATGTGGTAGCGTTCGGTATCCATACGGCGCATGGAATGGTCGTAGGCCACCATGATGCGGGGTTCACCCTGCTGGCCGCGCTTGGTGGTAATGCTGATTACACCGTCGCCGCCGATAATGCCGTAAAGCGCCAGCGAAGCGGCGTCGCGGATAACCGAAATAGACTCGATTTCACGCGGGTTGAAATAGGTGAAGATATGTCCGTCGTACCCTTCGAAGCGGATGCCGTCCACCATATAGGTGATGTCGCGGCCGCTGTTGTAGGAGTGGGTGCCGCGGATGTTGAAGTTGTAGTATGAACCTTGGTATTCACCACCGGTCTCGGGGAAGATGGAGGGATTGGCGTCGAGCTCAATGCTGCCCAGGCCAAGGACGCGCCCCATGAAAGATTCCTGCAGACGAAGGGTCGGAGTCTTCTGCATCTCGCTGCCGCTCACGGTGGAGACGCTGCCGGTAATCAGGTTCTTGCGCATCTTGTGGTGAACCAGATCCACCAGCTCGTCCTCATACTGTCCGCTGGCTTTCATCACGATGGTGCTGTTGCCGTCAAGAATGTCGGCGATGGTTACATCCTGATTGTGGAAGCCGGGGTAGCTCACAGTGAGATAGGTGCTGGCATCCCTGATTTGGAAGTCATAGGAGCCGTCGGGGTTGGTGATATACTGGTTTGCCTTGTTGGCGCTCACCAGGAGGGCATTGTACAGGGGGTTGCCAAACTCGTCGGTCACTATACCCTTGATGCTGATAATCATTGATTCCTGTGCGGCGAGATTGGCGAACCCCGCAGCCAGGAGCATCAGAATCAGTGTTAATCTATATCTTATTCGCATAGCTTGATATTTTACAGTGTATATGCCTTATTCCCATCCATAGTTCTGGAAATCTACTCCAGTGATAACCTTTAGGTTGGAAACCTCCCCCTTGGGCAGGGGGGTCAGTTTGCACCTGGCCTCATAGCCGTGGCGCTCTTCTTCGCGGATCAGCACGCGGGTGTAGGTTGCGGCCGACCAGTCGCCGGCATAAGATACGTCCATGCCGGTAAGGTAGTTGATTCCGGGGATATCCTCTTCCGGACGGCAGCGGCGGCGCAGGTCGTAGTAGCGGGTCTCTTCAAAGGCGAGCTCCACGCGACGCTCATTGTAAAGGCGCAGGCGAAGCTGCTCTTCAGTGAGGGAGGCGGGGAGGTGGGGCATACCGACCCGGTCGCGGATTTCGTTAATCGCCTCGCGTGCTTCTTCAAGATGGCCTGCTTCAAGGGCGCACTCCGCAAAGTTGAGGATCAGCTCAGACAGCTTGTACTGGCGCATTCCCTGGCCGGTAAGCCTGGCATTGATGGAGATGTTCGGCGGAACGGTCTTGCAGTAATAATAACCTGTACGGGACTGTGTCAGGTCGGTAGGGAGGGTACTGCGATAGTTGCGCCCTTCCGGACTGATATCCACAGTATATGCCTTGTCCCAAGTATAAGGGGTGCCGTGATGCATTATGCACGCTTCAAAGCGGGGATCGCGGTTGTCGTACGGGTGCTGGTCGTCGTAGAGCGTATTGGCGGGATTGAAGTTTGGTTTCAGGTGGTATTCGTCGGCATAGGGGTTTGCCAGATCAAGGACAGGCACGCCGTCTATAGTCTCGTAGCAGTCTACAATCTCCTGGGTGGGGCAGGTCCCGCAGTAGCCGATGTCGGTGTGACGGGAGCCTATCCAGTTGCTGGCGTAGTTCCCGGAAGAGCCGCCGTACGCGAAGATAGTCTCGGTATCGGAGGGCGACGAGCCGGCCCATGTAAGGGAGTTGTCGCAGTAGTACTGGCGGAACGCATTGGCGTCGCCGGTACCGTAAGCGGCGGTGTTGGTACACTTTGTAAACAGTGCGTAACCATGTTCGCGAAGCAGCTCCAGGGTTTTCTTGTTCATCTGATAAGCCTCCTCCCAATGGTCGTTGCCCTCGTTGAACAGGGGGCTTGCAAACCAGAACATGACTGCGGCCTTGATGCTCCAGGCGAGCGACTTGGTCATACGGCTGGCCTCGCTGGAGAGGGTCGGACGCCAGGGGAGGTCGTCAATTGCCAGGCCCCGGTCGCAGTCGGCTATGATCCAGCGGACGTAGTCTTCCGTGGGCACCCGGCGCAGATTGGTGTATGAGTCTGTGAGGTTCGTGATGAAGGGGAGATATTCCGGGTGGCCGTCTTCCTGTGACTGCCCGTCTTCATTATAAAGGTAGAGCGGTCCGTACTCCTTGAACAGCTCGAACATGTAGTATGCGCGGAGCACGTAGGCGTCGGCCATCATGCGGCGACGGCCCTCTTCTGTCAGGACGGGGGTTTCGGGGAGCACTATGTAGTGCAGGAACTGGTTGATATTGCGGATGCGGTAGAGGGCAGAAACGTATATGTTGCGTCCTCCCGGCCATCCGGCGGTAGTGCTGAAGTTTCCGTCGTAAACTCGGTGCGAAGTGGCTCCCGTAGCGTCCAGGGAAGACCATCCTTCATCGGTGAGGCACCAGAGCGGTTCGCCGCCGGCACACCACCAGCCTATGCCCGGGATGCCGGTAAAACAGTTGTTGAGCCAACCTTCCACATAGTTGTAGTCGGTCCAGATGTCATCGTACTGGAGGTCTCCGGTATCCTGCTTCTCAAGCCAATCGGATACTTTATTACAGGAACACAGCGACAAAACCAATGTCACAAGCGCAATTAAATATCTGTTTTTCATAGTCATGTCCGATTAGAATTTGATATTGAGAGCCAACTGGTAAGTGCGGTTCAGCGGGTAGGATATCGAAGTGCCGCTGGTTTCGGCATCCACCGCCTTCACCTTCTGGTTGTCTATGATAAAGATGTTGTTGCCGTAGGCGATGATGTTGCCGCTGGCAACGCCCAAGGCACGGAACAGTTTATTCTGCGGAATCTGATATGAGACCTGGAGGTTCTTCAGACGGCAGTAAGAGCGGTTGTTGATGAAGAAGTCGTTGGCGCGCAGAGAAACGTTGGTGTAGGTAGAGAGTGCGGGATAATCGATTTTCTCTCCGTTGGCCCAGCGCTCCGGAGTCCATGCGCGCAGGTGGTAATCGGTGTAGGTACCGGCATTTTCAAGCTCCGATACGCCGAGGCCCATACGATATGCCGATACGAGGGCCATACCGTTGAACTGTGCCGATACGCCGATGCGCCTGTACTGGAATCCGATGTTGAAACCGAAGCTGATCTCAGGCACGGAGCTGTGCTTGATGGGCACCAGGTCGCGGTCGTCTATACGGTTGTCGCCGTTGGCATCCTTGTAGAGGAAGTCACCCAGACGGGGGGTGCCGATATCGTACATCTCCTTGGCTTTCTCAAGCTGTTCCGGAGTGTTGATGTAACCGTTGTTGTATCCGTACTCGTCTTCATAGTCAATCGCGAGACCCCATTGCTGACCGGGCATGAACCCTTCCGTACGCTTGCGGTATGCGTAGCTCTCATCCAGCAGCACCTCGTCGCAATATACGATCTTGGAACGGGAGTGGGATATCTGGCCGCCGGCGTTCATGCGGAACTTCTTGCTGAATTCCTTGCCCCAGTTGAGTTCGAGCTCTATACCCTTGTTCCTGGTGACACCGATGTTCTGGTAAGGAATGCTGCTGGCTGCAATACCGCTTGCCGTGGGCATGGAGGCCGGCATGAATACGCGGTTGTCGCAGCTTTCAAAGAATACATCGATCTTACCGCTGAAGTTTTTCAGGAAGCGGAAGTCAATTGCGTAGTTCTGCTTGAGGACGGTCTCCCAGCTGATATCGGGGTTGCCGAGGTAGGAGATGCTCACGCCCCTGCCGGAATAAAGGGTACCCGAGGTGCCGGCATCATAGCGGCTGATGGTGGAGTAGTAGAGGAAGCGCTCTCCTGGCAGCTTGTCGTTACCTACTTTACCTATTGAAGCACGGAACTTGAGCTCGTCTATGAAGTGTATGTTGTTCTTGAAGAAATCCTCATTGCTTATGACCCATCCTGCAGAGAATGCGGGGAAGAAACCGAAGCGGTTTTCCGGAGAGAACTGCTCGCTGCCGTTATATCCGGCATCGAATTCTGCCAGATATCTGGTCTTGTAGTCCCATGTGACACGGCCGGAGATACCTGCATATTTATAAGGGAGAGACGTACGCACAGGATTCAGCTTGTGCATCACGTTGCTCATCTTGTTCTCTGCCTGGGCAAATATCATCGCGCTCACGGTGTGGTCGCCGAACTGCTGGTAGTAGTTGGCGCGCAGGTGTATCTGGAGCATCTGGTTGCCGTAAGTCTGGCGCTCGCCAATGGCAAAGGTCTCATTGGAGTTGCGGACGGTGGCGATGTAGTAAGATTTCTCTCCGGGGGTCCTGGCTTGGTAATATGAATAGGCGTCATAGCCCTGCAGGGAGCCCGAGAGGGCACCGCCGGCAAAGTCGTTGTAGGCCACGTTGGCAGATACCGAGAGGCCCTTGATCAATTTGCTCAGGTCGTATTCTATAGTTGCCTGCGAGAGGAGGCTGAAGTTGGTGTTGCAGTAGTAACCGGAACGGTTCACGATAGCCCATGCGGAGCGGTTGGTGGAATTCTGCCTTGCCACGACCACGCCTGCGGGGACTTCGTTGCCCTCGGAGTCATAATAACCTGCCACCGTGAGGGGGCCGGGGTTGGTGGGGGGAGTACCCATCGCGGTGTCGAACACTCCGGTACCGCCTGAGGGCTGGTTGGTGCGCTGGTAGTAAATGGAGAGGGTGAGGGATATCTTCAAATCCTCGTTGAGGTTGAAGTCGAAGTTGTTGCGGATGGTGTAGCGCAACATATCGAACTGTGCGTTGTATCCCAGCACTTTGCGGGGAAGGATCTTGGTGTTACCTTCCTGGTATATGATACCGGCGCTGGTGAAGTAGCGGGTCTTCTTGGAACCGCCGGAGATGTTGAGTTCGACGCGCTCTGTGGGAGCGAATTTGGCAATCGACTCTCTGTACATATCGCGGTTGGGGAAGAAGGGGTCGCCGCTCTGCTCGCGGAATTTGGCAATCTGGTAGTCGGTAAAGTCGGGTCCGAAACCGTCGTTGGCGCGGGCCTGGTTACGCAATGCGGCGTGTTCCCATGAGTTAACCCTGGTCCACGGGAAGTGGAGAGAAGCCACGCTGGAGGTAACCTGTGCGCTGAGGATGGTCTTTCCGGCCTCACCGCGGCGGGTGGTGATCAGGATGACGCCGTTGGCACCGCGGGTACCGAAGATTGCGGTGGAAGCGGCATCCTTCAGGATGGTTACGCTGGCCACCTCGTTCACATTGAGCATACCCAGCTTGTCGGCCTGGCCGTCACTGGGCACACCGTCGATAAGCAGCAGCGGGGTATTGTCGGAAGAGGTACCCTGGCCGCGGAGGTAAACCGTCACGTCGTCGTGGCCGGGCTGACCGCTCTCCTGAATGGTGGTAAGACCTGCCACGCGGCCCGCGAGGGCGTTGGCAAAGTTGGGGACCTGGGTCTCGATAAGCTCTTCGTGTCCCACCTGCTCGATGGCTCCCGTTACGGTGATCTTCTTCTGATGACCGTATGCGACAACCACAGCCTCTTCGATTTTCTCTTTGTCCTCTTCCAGATAGACTTGAATCTTGGACTTGTTGCCTACTGAAACCTTTTTCGTGATGTAACCCACGAAAGATACCTCAAGAGTGGCGTTAGCCGGCACTCTGGCAAGGGTGATTACACCGTCGGCATCGGTAGAACCGCCAATTTGATGGCCAATCACAACGACATTTGCGCCCGGTACGGGGCCCTGGTTGTCGGTGACGGTAACGGTGATTGTACGGCCCTGCAGATTGTTGTTGGCGTGGGCGGAAAAACCTCCCCCCGCAGTCGTCAAAAGTACGAATAGCAGCAGGCTCGCACAAAGAGATGATAACTTCATATTGTAAAATCTTAAGATTGTCCGATTATAGCGGCGCACAAATACGCGAACATCGGACAAAGTTAAGATTAATTTACAAAAAATGAAGAAAAAACCAGACTATTTCAGGATGTTTCGGATAAGGTATTGCGCAATGTGGACCGCGTTGGTGGCGGCTCCGATGCGGAGATTATCTGCGACCACCCACATATTCAAACACTTCGGTGCTGAGAAATCGCGGCGCAGGCGACCCACGAACACCTCGTTGCGGCCAAATGCATCCAGCGGCATAGGATAGACATTGTTGGCGGGATCGTCGCAGAGAACGCAGCCCGGAGCCTTTCCGTCGGCGAAGATCGCCTTGACATCGGCCAGGTCGTAGTCTTTCTCAAACTCAACGTTCACAGCCTCGCTGTGGCCGCCGGTTACCGGTACGCGAACGGTCGTGGCGGTGACCTTTATGCTCTCGTCACCGAATATCTTCACAGTCTCGTTGGTCATCTTCATCTCTTCCTTGGTGTAGCCGTTATCCAGGAAGACGTCAATGTGTGGCAGCACGTTGCGGTCAATCTGGTGGGGATAGGCGTTTGGCAGATCCTGTGCAGACTTGTCGCCACGCTCACGCAGCATCTGATGGATACCCTTCATGCCGCTGCCGGTCACGCTCTGGTAGGTGGATACCACCACGCGTTTGATTTTATAGCGCTCGTGCAGGGGAGCCAGCGCCAGCACCATCTGTATGGTGGAGCAGTTGGGGTTGGCGATAATCATGTCCCCGGCGGTGAGCACGTCCCCGTTGATCTCTGGAACCACCAGCTTTTTGGTGGGATCCATTCGCCACTGTGAGGAGTTGTCCACCACGCGGCAGCCCACTTCTGCAAACTTGGGCGCCCACTCTTTGCTGACGCCTGCTCCTGCAGAGAAGATGGCGATGTCGGGCTTGGCTGCGACACCGTCTGCCAGCGAGACAACGGTCCACTCACGACCGCCAAAGGTCACCTGCTTGCCCACCGAACGCTCCGATGCGCACGGTATGAGTTCACCTACGGGGAAATTAACTTCACCCAATACTTCTATCATTTTGCTACCCACAAGACCGGTAGCACCTACAACTGCGACTTTATATTGTTTCATGATGATATTCCTTTTTATTATTTACGACACAGACAGATATTTCCATAAACACCGCCGGCGGTGATGCGTGCACCGGCACCGGCACCCTTGATAACTACGGGATAGGGGTAGAACTTGGTAGCGATAGATACTGCGGAGTCGGTCCCCTCATAACTGAAGAAGGGGTGCTCCGGGGTGATGCAGCGCAGGCCGATGGAGACCTTGTCACCCTCAATCTCTGCCATATAACGCAGTTTGCCTCCCTTTGAGAGAGCGTCGTTACGCAGCCCGGCAAAGTACTCTTCGTTCTTTTCCATCGTAGCAAAGAAGTCGTCCACGCTCCCTTTGAGACACTCCTCGGGAAGGAACCCCTTGATGTCGATATCTTCTGCCTCGACCTCTGCCCCCGTCTCGCGGGCGAGGATTATTGCCTTGCGCATCACATCTATGCCCTGCAGGTCGGTGCGGGGATCGGGCTCTGCAAAGCCCAGCTCCTTCGCGCGGCGCACTATGGTGGAGAAAGAGTCTTTGCAAGCGGCCTGGCCGTATTCGCTGAAGATGTAATTCAGCGTGCCGGAAACGATGGCGTCTATATGCTCCACGGTATCACCGCTGCTAACCATCTGCTTGAGGGTGTGGATAACCGGCAGGGCCGCACCCACGTTGGTGTCGTAATAGAAAGATGCCTTGCCCTCTTCCGCGCAGCGGCGGATCTGGCGGTAGAGGTTCATATCCAGCGAGTTGGCAATCTTGTTGCAAGTCACCACGCTGATGCCGGCGGCCAGGATGGAGGGGTAGTGGGTCGCGATGCCTATATCTGAGGTACAGTCCACAAATACCGAGTTGGGGAGGGCCATCTTGATGGCCTCGTCGATAAAGTCGCCGGTGTTGATGCGTACGCTGCGGTCCAGTGCCGCGAACGCCGGGGCAATCTCGTCCAGGTTGAGGCCGTTCTTGCAGAAGAACTTGCCGTTGATGTTGCAGATACCCACGATGTTGATGGCCACGCCGTTCTCCTTGATAACGTTGATCAGCTGCCCGCCAACATTGCCATAACCGGCGATGAAGAGGTTCAGGGTGTGCTGATACTCGCTGAAGAACTCGTCGTGGATAGCGCGGACCGCCTCGTTTATGTCTTCTGTGCGGATAACCGCAGAGATATTACGCTCGGAAGAGCCTTGTGCGATGGCGCGGATGGTGATACCCTCACCGCCGAGCGCGTCAAACATGCGTCCGGTCACGCCGGACTGGTTCTTCATGTCGTCGCCCACGAGCGAGATGATGGAGAAGCCGCGCTCAATCTTGAGCGGTTCGAGCTTCTTAAGGCTGATTTCATAAGCGAAGGTCTCATCCACGGCCTTCTTGGCCAGGGCGGCATCTTTCTCGTCAATTACCACCAGCATGGTGTGGACGGAGGAGGCCTGGGTAATCAGTATTATGTTGATGTCGTTCTTGGCCAGGGCGTCGAACAGGCGGCTTGAGTAGCCGGGAACGCCGACCATACCGCTCCCCTCCATAGAGAGGATGGCCAGTTTGTCGCTGTTGGATATACCCTTGATATTGCCGGCTGTCTCGGGCGGATTGCTCTCAATGAGGGTCCCTTTACCTTCCGGGTCAAAGGTATTCTTTACCAGGATGGGGATGTTGTTGCCCACAACAGGCTGGATTGTAGGAGGATAAACCACCTTTGCCCCAAAGTGGGAGAGTTCCAGCGCCTCGCGGTAGGATATGTGCTCTATGGTCTTGGCCTCTGGCACGATGTGCGGGTCGGCGGTCATCATGCCGCAGACGTCGGTCCAAATCTCCAGGCGGCGGGCGCCGATGGCTGCAGCCAGGATAGATGCGGAATAGTCACTGCCGCCGCGGCCCAGGGTAGTGGTGCGGCCCTCAGCGTCGGAGGCGATGAAGCCCGGCATCACATACAGCTTGGCGTTGCTGCCGCCAAAGTAGTCCTGTGCGTTGCGGTTGGTGGCCTCAGTGTCCACCACATTCTGACCCTGCTCGTGGCGGGTCTTGATAATTTCGCGGGAATCGACCCATTTGCAGCCGACACCCATCGAGGTGAACTTTGCCGCCAGGATGCGGGTGGAGAGCAGTTCGCCAAAACTCATGATAAGGTCCAGGGAGTGTCCGGTGAGTTCGCGGATGCGGCAGATGCCGTCGCAGATGCCCCCCAGCTGCACAAAACGCTCGGAAATCTCGTGGTTGATATCGTTCTGGAAGTACTGCGGGATAAGCTCTGATATGATCTGATGATGCCTCTGTTCAAGTTCGGCAAGGATATCCTTGTATCCCATGTCACCCATCTGGGACATTCGGCCAACCTTGATAAGTGTATCGGTAGCCTTGCTGATTGCAGAAGCTACCAGAATGGTCTTGTCGTTGCTGACGGCCTTAGTCACAATCTCTACCACCTTGCTCATATTGGCGGCATTGGCCACGGATGAACCTCCAAACTTTAAAACTTGCATAGATCGAAGTGTTTATTAATACAATTAGAAATCTGTTCGTGTTCGAGCAAGAATCCATCGTGCCCGAAATCAGATGAAATTATCTCTAAGCTTGCGCATGGGATGGCGTCAGAGAGGCGCTTGCTCTCGGTTATCGGGAACAGGATATCGCTGTCTATTGCGATGCAGAGAGTCTTTGCGGTTATACCGGCGAGGGCCTTTTCCACTCCGCCACGTTTGCGTCCCACATTGTGGGTATCTACCCCCATCGTGAGGCAGTAATAGGAGTAAGCGTCAAAGCGCCGGCAGAGTTTTTGCCCCTGATACTGCTGATATGTAACGGCGCGGTTGGCAATCAGAAAGTCAGGATTTGTCTCCGCCTGGGTGCGTCCGTAACCCTCGTAGTTACGATATGTCACCATGGCCATGCTGCGGGCCGCGGCCAGTCCTGCAGCCCCGCCGCTGGCATCTTTGGATGCGTCAAATGTCGGGTCTGCCTTGATGGCCATGCGCTGGGCCTCAAGGGTGGCTGTGCACCAGGGGCTTACAATCGCGCTGGTGGCAATCAGGCACAAATTCTTTATCCGCTCCGGGAAGCTGGCTGCCCACTCCACTGATTGAAAACCTCCGTTGCTGCCTCCGATCAGGAGGTCAATCTTGTCTATTCCCAGATGCTCCCTAAGCAGGTCGTGGGCCCGCACCAGGTCGCGGATGGTTACCAGGGGGAAGTTACGCAAGGGGGCCTTTGCATACGTCGTGGGGCCGGTGGTGCCGTAACAACTGCCAATTATATTGGCACATACGATATAGTATCTGTCGGTATCGAACAGGAGCCCCTTGCCCACCATGGTGTCCCACCACTCCTCCGGATTGGAGTTGGCGGTGAGGGCATGGCATATCCAGATTACCGGGCGGTCACCACGTGTTTCGCAACTGGTATGGTAACAAATCGTCAGGGAGTCCAGGGAACCGCCCGCTTCCAGTTGAAAAACCTTGTTGTATGTATATGTGTGACGCAGCATCCTGTCAAATTGAAGCGCAAATGTACCGTATTTTTTGTAACAAAGAAAAAATATGTTACAAGTGCGCCAGGACAGCAAAAAAGGCCAACTTACGAAGTTGACCTTTTTTGCTGCTTATAATTCTAAACTTTATTTGATCTTGGCGAATTCGATATCATTCTCTGCGCGGGCTTTGAGTTCTTTGCTATTTTTGATTTTAGCAAGTTCTGACATTGCAGCAGAGGCTTTGCCCTGGCGGGCTGCGATGATGGCGCGCTCGTATGCAGCCAGTTCGCAGTCTTTGTCTTTCAGCAGGCTGGAAGCTTTAGCCAGGTCGCCGTTGAGGATATATGCAAGGGCCTCGTTGACATCACCGGTGCCTGCGAGTTTCTTGGCGGCAGCAGCGTAGTTACCGTTGAGGATATCCATGGTACCGAGGTTGACCTTGCCGGCCTCACCGGTTTCTTTCTCAAAGAAATCGACAGCCTTGGCCAGGTCGCCGCCCCGGAGTGCAAGCACGCCGCGGAGGTTGTTAAGCCCCTCGATATTGCGGTCGCTGACCTTCTTGAGCATGGCCTCTGCCTGTGCCTCCTTGCCCTGATCAAGCAAGATGCAGGCGGAGTTGAGTTTAGCGCGGTCGCTGTCGTATTTCTTGATAGCCTGATTGTAGATATCCATTTTGGCTGACTGGTCGTCGGTGAGGGTTGCGCTGCGCAGCAGAGCCTCCTCGTCAAGGATGTCGATGTTGTCTTCAACCAGGGCCTTGAGCTCTTCTGCAGTGTAGTTCTGGAATTCGACGTTGGTCACGAAGCGGGCACGACGGAGTTCCGGGAGAACGTCTTTCGCAAGAGTTCCGTAAACGCTGGACATATTCTTGATCTCACGCTCGCGGACATCGGGATCGCTGTACATGGAGAGGACGCGGAGGATGAGGTCCTTGTCTTCTATATTGGAGTTGTTTACCAGCTCCTGGAAGCCTTCCCAGTCCTCACCTATACTGCGGGTAGTTACGCCGCCGGTCTCAAGTTTCTTTGAAACCTGCTTGAATGCGCTCTGAGCAGAAGCGGCACGCTGGTCGGAGAGGGTGTTGTTGCGCTTCTCGGGACCATCGGGAGATGCATAGGCGATGATGTCGGTACCGGTGATGGTGCGGCGGTCGTCTTTCATCACATCCTTGACGCCGGTCTTGTACTCCTTGATAGATTCGGAAGAGAGCTGGTTGGAGCGTACGTTTGCGCTGTTGATCAGATAGAGGATCTGAGCCTCAACCTCCTCGGGGATAACATCCTGATAGTTATCGGCAGCTGCGGCATAGGAACCGTTCTTGTTTGCCAGCATATATGTGGTGTTTGCACCGTCTGCAATCTTGATATCCTCGGGGAAAGCCCATGATTTCTTCTTGTATTTGACGGTAGCGCGGCCTACGAGTTCGGATTTCTCCATTCCCGGAACATATTTGAATTTGACATGCTCGGTGATGCTTGCGCCGTCTTTACCCACGGTTTTGTAGTTGTCCATAACCTTCTCGCCCTGGTAAACGAAGGGCTCGCCGGCAACTTCCTGTCCGTCGAATTTCATAACGGGGACCACCTCGAGGATGGCATTTTTGTGGAAGTATTTTTCAGGGAAGGTAACAGTGACGTCAGCGTCGATATTATCTGCTACTACCTCAAGAACCTCGGGGTTGCACTCGACTTTGACGAGGCCCACGAGGTCGGCCATTTTAGAAACCTTGTTGCAGGAAATCACTGCAAGGCAGGCAAAAGCGATAAATAAAAGTTTCTTCATAAATAGATAATTGATATAGATTTTGTTTTTTCTTTCTGATTTGGGGCAAATATAATAATAATCAAAAACATGTGGCGAAAAAATTGTAAATTCGCAGCTATGAATTTTGAATCCATAAAGCAGCGGTTTGGCATCATCGG
>JAFSUF010000008.1 GCA_017445425.1 Bacteroidales bacterium
CAACGCTGCAATGGTGGATCGATTTATTGCAATGTCCGCGAAACACGCGAACTTGCGATTAAATAACACTGATTTCAAAGAACTTTTATTCTACGGCGTTCGCGCCGTGGCGTAAACTTTATAAAATTAACGAACTATTGACAAATACAATATTCAAGTATTATGACAGTCGAAACACAATATTCCTGTCCGGCCAAAGCGCCATGAGATACGCAACGGTCCAACCCGTCCCATACGGCAGTGCTCGTCACCAGGGCTTTAGGAAGGAAAAAGGTTGCGCTCCCGACAAAGTTTCGTGGAGCCCTTGACAAAACGTAGGGGCGCTTTGGCTGGACCGCCGGCGACAGAGCAAAGTGCAGACAAATACCGTAGCTTGAATGCTTTCAAGGGCAGATTTTTGCCCAGAAAGCAGTCGCCAGCAGGCGATAGCGCAGCGCGTGAGGGTCGGCTTCAAGAATAGCCAGCGTGGAGCGGCGGGGTTTGGGGCAGAGCCCCAGTATCATTAGGAGGTGTCTGCACCGAGCGGTCTGGAGCGACGCAACATTAAAACGAATGCTTCTGAAGCCGAAGCAGGTGATGAATTCAATCATTCTGACAGTTTCCTGAACTCCTTCTTGGCCCGGCAGAGCTGCTTGTTGAAGTCTTTGTCGGCGTGGAGACGGGCGACCATTGCGGCACCCATTATGCGGCCGGCATCCACGTCGCTCTGGAAGTGGACTCCGCAGATAACGCGGCTCTGGCCGAATTCGTAGCCGTACTTGAGGATTTCGTTCTGGCGGTCTGGGTTTATCTCTGTCAGAATCAGCGCCACTGCCCAGCCGTATGCAGCGTGTCCGGATGGATACGAGCCGTCTGTAACAAGAAAAGGCTCGTCTTCCGGCGTGAGCGAAGGCTCGTTGAAAAGCACGAAGGGGCGCACGCGCATATAGTGTTTCTTTGCAGTAGTGGTAGCCTGGCAATTGAGCAGGCCGGCCAGCAGATGCGCCAGCGCAGGAGAATTGGTCCGGGTGAGCGTTACTCCCATACAGGGCGAAAAATTAGCCAGGACATTGTCTATATCGAGTTTTGCATCCTGGGCAGCCTGTGCACCGCGTTCTTCCTTTCTCTGCAATTTTCCCCACAGATACTGAGAGAAATCGTAGGCGAAAACAGCGTCGTTGGGGAGCGGGGCCTCGGGGAGAATCAACAGGCTGTTGGGGCAATCGCTTGCTGGAAGCAAGGCGGGATAATTCCACGTATCGTCGAGGTCCTGGGCAAAAGCGCTCAAAGAGAGCAGCATGGCACAGGCTAAGAACAAAACCCTTTTCATTTCCTTAAAATAATTTCACAATCAGCAGGTTTACGGATATTCTCATCAATTGTCACGCTGCCAATGCTGTCGGCAACGATACAGCCGGAGGTGGGATTCTTGATGTTGGTGATGTGCCCCCTGATCTCTGCATTGACTGTAGAATACTCGAACACCCGGTCGCAGGCGGCATCGAACTCGCAGTTTTCCAGCACCAGATTGTCCACATAACAAAGCAGCTGTTCCCCGGCAAGGCGGCAGTTCACCAGCCGGACATTCTTTGAGTGCCAGGCCAGATACTCACCGTCCAGCAGAGAGTCGTAAACAGTTATGTTTTCGCACTCCCAGAAAGAATCTTTGGTGATAATCTTTGAGTTGCGCACAACCACATTCTTGCAGTACTGGAAGACATATTTGGAGTCGCTGTCAAGATTCTCCACCTCGATATCCTCAGAAAACATAAACGGGTAGGTGCCGCCACGCAGGGTAACATCTTTGAGCCGCAGTCCGCGGACCCGCCAGAAAGTCTCGTCGGCATCGTTTATCACTACCCTCTCAAGATTCACATCGCGCATCTCCCTGAAAAACTTGGGACCGTCAATCACACAATCCCGCATCTGGAGATTGTTCGTGTACCAGATAGCTGAACGCGCCCCGGGAGCAAAATAACTGTCACGCACAGTGCATCCGTCGATATGCCAGAGGGGGTACTTCCCAAAAAAGCGGCAACCGGTCATTTCAATGCCGCTGCAGTGCTTCAGGGCAGACTCCCCGTCTGTAATCACAACATTCTCAAGCAGCGCCCCGTGCGTTTCAAACAGAGGCCTCTCCCCGCCGAATTCCTTATCTTTAATTATCGTCATCATCGTCATCTCAGTTAGAAGTAAGTTTAGTATTCATCCATTTTTTACCAAGGATACGCCCTGCAAACAACGCACCACGCACGTTGAGCTCAATGAGCATAGCGATCCAGTATCCCATAAGGCCATATTTTGGCGTGAGCAGGATTGCCAGGACGATGCGTACCGCCCAGACGCTGACAAGGTTGAGCAAAGTGGGGATTTTGGTATCGCCGGCGCCGACGCAGGCCCCGAACACGACGATGGATATCGCATAGCCAGCCTCGGCAAAAGCCTCCATACGCAGGCATCGCGCACCCAGCGCCACCACATCGGGATCAACGCTCAGCACGCTCATCACCGCCGGAGCAAAGATATACATAAACACCGCAAGAAATACCATCAGCCCCGTGCCCAAAGCCGTCGTTATATATGCGAAACTGCGCGCCATATCCTTGCGCGAGGCGCCCAGGCTCTGCCCCACCAGGGTGGTTGCAGCATCGGCCATACCGTAGCCGGGCATATAACAGAAACTCTCCGCGATTATCGCAAAAGAATTGGCCGCTATTGAAACTGCCCCCAGAGGCGCCACTATCAGAGTGCTGGCTATATACGCACCGCGCATCACCAGATTCTGCAGCCACAGCGGGCCGGTTATGCCAATGGCCTTCTTAAGAGTCTGTCTGCACGGGAGAAAAGTACCGGAGTGATGCACTATCGACAGGTCACGGTTGCGCACAAACAAGAAATAAAGAGTCAGGATGGCAGTTATCACCTCAGAAAGGCCTGTGCCGAGTGCTGCACCGCGCACCCCCATCCCTGCGCCCGGTATCGTGACCGACGCCCCGAGAAGAGTGACTTCCCGGGTCGGAAAAATCAAGAAAAAATTGAAGATTACATCCAGCACACACATAAGTATGTCCAGAATGCTCGGTGTTCTCATGTCGCCGCTGCACTGCAGCATCGTAGATGCGAAAAAGCAGAACTGCATTGCAGGTATGAATGCGGAATAGATACGGAAATACGCAGATGCATCACTGCGGATTGCCTCTTCCCCGCCCAGCCAGCGAGGCAGGGCACCCGACACACTGACCGCCAGCAGACTGAGCAGCAGAGAGAAAACCGTGACCACGAAGATGCCTTCACGCATCACATTGCGGGCGCCGGCGGGGTCGTTTGCTCCCAGCCGGTGTGCAACCTGCACGGAGAACCCCTGAGCGAGAGCGATGCAAAAACCGCCGCACAGCCAGGTGCTCGTGGAAACCAGACCGATCGAGGCGGAAGGGCCCGCCCCGAGACTTCCGACCATAGACGCGTCTATGAACTGAAGCAGAACCGATGCCAGCTGCGCCAGTATCGCAGGGCCGCTGAGCGCCAGGGTAAGTCTGAGGCGTTCTGCAATCGAAAGAGGCTGTCCGGACCTGATGTTGCCGAGAAGAATGTCCTTCTCACTCATAAAATCCCCTGGCTACTCCTTGAGTGTGGTGGTGTGGTTCACCGGAATGGAAAAGGCGATGCCCTGGGCCGTTCCAGCAAGATCGGCATCTTTGTAAACGGCGTGGAGCACATCATCTTTGATACCCTTGGGGACAAGTATCATAACCATCTCCTTGTCTGGCTGGATGGTAATGTTGAAGAACTCCTCGGAGGTGGGGTTTGCAGAACCACGGGCACGGATTATGGTGCCGCCCTTGGCTCCCGCAGCCCTTGCGGCAGTCATTACATTCTGCGAAAAACCGGCGTTTACTATGCAGACAACAAGTTCGTATTTATTATTCATAACTGAAATTACGATTAGATAAAAAAGTTATTACACCTACTGCTTCACTACCCTCTGGTCGTTGCTCAGAAAGCCATAAGCCATAGAGCCGATAATGCTGCTCATGGGCACGGTGAACGCAATCCCCTTATAAGCTTTGCCCTTCTTGAACTGTTCGTCCAGAGTATCTATCAGGGTTGAGGCCTGGTCGGCACGCACCATGCTCATAATCATTGTCTTGGGGTGCTCTGTGAGGCCCAGATAATCCAGGAGCAGATGGGTCGTCCCTTTTGCCGCCACCTTGAGCTGCAGATTTGCCTTGTGGGACTGAATCAGGCTGGAGTAATACGGCACTTTGTCATTATGGACAATTGCGAAAAGCATCTCCAGTCTCATGGGAGCTATGTTTATTGTCTTTTCCATTAATGAAGCATCTTATTCAAAATAAATAATCTGGTCATCGGCAGAAGCCAGTATACGGCGCATAGCCGCGTTGTCGCGCATACGCAGACTCACTACCGACTTGAATCCGAGCGACTGGATGGTGATAAGCGGGGTCATGGCCACCATTGCGACCACCCCGAATGCAAAGTCAAGCACCGCCGACTCCCCCTGCAAAGAGACGCATGCACCTATTACCAGGGGCAGGATGAAACTTGATGTAAGGGGGCCGCTGGCCACTCCGCCCGAGTCAAATGCGATGGCGGTATAGAGCTTGGGGACAAGCAGGGAGAGCCCCAGCGAGATAAGATAGCCGGGCACCAGGTAATAGAGCAGCGAAAAACCGTAATAAACCCTTATTACAGAGAGGCCTATCGAAACTCCGACGCCAATCGAGAGGGCTATCATCATTTGCTTCTTTGACACCTGGCCGGCGGTGATCTCCTCTACCTGAGCGTTGAGCACGTGGACGGCGGGCTCTGCCAGCACCACCACCATGCCTATCACAAACGCCAGCACAATCAGCAGCACCGGACTGTAAGCCGCCATCTGACTACCTATCTTGTAGCCGATAGGCATAAATGCCATACTTACAGCCGCCAGGAAGAGCACCAGCCCCAAAAATGCATATATGATGCCTATCACTATCTGGATAATCTTGCTCTTGGGGAGTTTAAGCACTGTGAACTGGAGAATGAAGAAGAACGCTACGACAAGTACGAGCGACTTGCCTACCTCGGCCATCTGCTCCTTGAAAATCTCCAGAAGGCCTACGCTCAGGATAGTGTCCATCGAGTAGTCCGGAACATTGTAGGCAATATCACCTTTTGCAAGGATCGATAGAACCAGCACGGCAACCACGGGGCCTACAGAGCAGAGGGCTATGAGGCCGAAGCTGTTCTCGCTTGCGTTGCGGCCACCTACAGAGAGGGCAATACCGACGCCCAGCGCCATGATGAACGGTACTGTGATGGGGCCGGTGGTCACGCCGCCCGAGTCAAAAGAGAGCCCCAGGAAAGAGCCGTTACCGTTAGATATCAGCAATGATGCCAGGCAGAAAAGGAGCAGGTAGGAGAACAGCAGTATGCTGGTCAAATCTGAATGGAACAGGATTTTGAAAACACCCAGCATCAGGAAGAGCCCCACCCCGACTCCAACAGAGACAATCAGTACGGTGGAATTCATAACTGTGGCGACTTGACCCGCAAGGACAGAGAGGTCTGGCTCTGCCACTGTTATAAGCAGCCCCATAAAGAAGCCTACAACAAGCAGAATACCAAGACGCTTGGATTTTGTAAGACCTTCACCGACATATTGCCCCATAGGGGTCATGGCTGTGTCTGCACCAAGGTTAAAGAGACCTATGCCCACTATCAGGAGTAACGCTGCCCCTTCAAAGACGGCCAGCTCTCGCGGGGAGATGTCAACCCAGGGTGTAAGGGACAGTACAAATACAAGTATGCTCACTGGAAGCACGCTGGTGAGCGACTCCTTAAGCTTCTCGCCCAAAGACCTCCAGAACTTGACAAAAAAGGATTTTGACTTGCTCATATTTTGCAAAGCTACAAAAAAGAGAGGACGAAATGAATTTTTCAATGTATCTTTGCCAACATAACGATATTGAACTATGACAGAAGAACGCCGTACAATAGACTTTATCGATACCGAAATGGCCCGCCTGTTTGAACAGAGAATGAAGGCAGTAGAGTCAATTGCAATGGCAAAGAAGGCCAGCGGCGCGCCTGTAGAAGACTTGAAGCGGGAGAAAGAGATTATCGCAGCCCGCAGCGAAGCGCTCGGCAACCAGGCTTTGCGACCTTATTACCGTGACTTTCTGCGCAGCGTCATATCTGTTTCTAAAGATTATCAGACCGACCTGATTTATGGCGACAAGATGCCAGGCAGCGACATCATCATTGAAAACGGATGCATCTCCCGTGCAGGTGAACTGCTCGGTATCAGCGGTGGAAAGGTGCTGGTTGTAACCGATACCGGAGTACCGGCCCGATACGCAAACACGGTCGCTGCCTCCATAGAGAGTAAAGGGGCTTCAGTATCTATCTGCACCGTTCCTCAAGGTGAAGCGAACAAAAATATTCAGTCTTACACACATATACTCGAAGCACTTGTAGAAGGAGGCTTCACCCGCACCGACGCGGTTGTGGCTGTGGGCGGCGGCGTTGTCGGAGATATGGCCGGGTTTGCTGCGGCGACATTTATGCGCGGCATCCGGTTCTTCAACATCCCCACGACCCTCCTCTCTCAGGTGGATTCATCCATCGGCGGCAAGACAGCAATTGATTTTGCAGGGGTCAAGAACATCGTGGGTGCATTCCATTTCCCATCCAAGGTGCTCATCGATCCTCAGACTCTCTCCACACTTGACCCGCGTCAGCTCCACAACGGGCTGGCAGAGGCCATCAAGATGGGCGCCACTGGCGATGCTGAACTTTTTGAAATCATCGAGAAATCTGCCGGCCTGAGTCAAGACCTGCCCCAGATTATCCGCCGCTGCCTCAATTACAAAAAGAGCGTGGTGGATTCAGACCCGCGCGAGAGTGGGCTGCGCCGGGTGCTGAATTTTGGCCATACGGTCGGTCACGCGATAGAGGCCTGCGGCGCCGGGCAATATCTTCACGGAGAATCTGTCTCGCTGGGTATGCTTTACTTTGCCGGGGGGGACGCCCGTCGCCGGATAGCCACGGTGCTGGAGAAATATGACCTCCCCGTTTCGCACAACATTCCGGCAGAGAAACTGCTGGACTTCATCAGTCACGACAAAAAGGCCTCCGGCGACAAGATCACCGTTGTCAGGGTCACTGAAATAGGCAGTTTTGCCTTTGAAACCATTTCCATCAAAGAGTTGCCACTATGAGAAACTCAATAGGAGAATACATAACCCTCACCCTGTTCGGCGAGAGCCACGGTGAGGCAATCGGGGCGGTACTGGACGGTATGCCCTGCGGCATTGAGGTCAGCGAAAGCTACATCGCCGAGGCCCTTTCGCGCCGGCGCCCCTCGGGCAGCGGCGAGACATCCCGCGTAGAAGCCGACAACTTCAAGCTGGTAAGCGGGGTGTTCAACGGCTTCACTACCGGAGAACCAATTTCTATTTTTATAGAAAACTCCAACAAACGCAGTGGCGATTATCAGGCCACCCACCTCCTCGCCCGCCCTTCACATGCCGATTATGTATCGCACATTGTCCACAAGGGGTTTGAGGACTGGCGTGGCGGAGGTCACTTCTCAGGACGCCTGACCGCACCTATAGTGGCGCTCGGCGCAATCTGCCTCAAGGCGCTGGAAAATACCGGCATACGCATCGGCACCCATATCCTGGAGTGTGGCTCAGTGAGGGATACTGCTTTTGAAAGTGTTGATTCCAACATCTTGGACCGCCAGATTTTGGAGATTTCCGGCAAGCATTTCCCTGTTATCGACCCTGTTGAAGAGCAGATGTGCGCCGCTATAGATAAGGTCCGCTGCAACCAGGACTCCATCGGCGGAATAATCCAGACAGCTGTTTCCAACCTGCCGGTGGGCGTCGGTGAACCATGGTTCAGCAGCCTGGAAGGTCAACTGGCAAACGCAATGCTCTCCATAGGCGGTATCAAGGGGATCGAGTTCGGACTCGGGTTTGGTTTTGCCAAAGCAACCGGCCGTAGCGCCAACGACTCTTTCTATAACGACTCTGGCAGAGTGAAGACACGCACAAACAATAACGGTGGGATAAATGGAGGCTATTCCAACGGGATGCCGGTGGTATTCAACTGCGCCGTGAAACCTACCCCCTCGATAGCCGCAGAACAGCGTACCGTAGATATGGCTACCGGTGAGAACACCACAATTAAGGTGACCGGCCGCCACGACCCTGCAATAATCCGCCGGATATGCCCAGTGGCCACCGCAATGACCGCCATTGTCATTTGCGACGCACTCAAGGGGGCATTTTCTAACTCAATATTTACAAAACAATGAAGCTCCTTATTCTGAACGGACCAAACCTGAATATGCTGGGGATCCGCGAACCCGACATATACGGCAGGGAGACATACGCTACTTTGATAATGAAGATTAAGGATTATGCGCTGGAGCGCGGATTCGAGGCAGAATACTTCCAGTCGAATCACGAAGGGGCCCTTGTGGACAGGATACAGCAGGCCTTCTTTGACGGCATAGATGGCATTGTTTTCAACCCCGGAGCATATACACACACCAGCATAGCCCTGCTCGATGCCCTCAAGGCTGTCAAGATTCCTTGCGTAGAGGTACACATCAGCGACGTCGCCACCCGCGAAGAGTTCCGCGGCACAAGTTATATCCGCCAGGCGTGCATAGCAACAATAATAGGCCGTGGAACAAACGGTTACCTAGAGGCTATTGATTTACTGCTTAAGCAATGAGCATCTGCCACATAGCAAAGAGTATCGCGCGCGGCAGGGTTACTGCCCCGCCGTCAAAGAGTTATGCCCACCGGCTGCTGCTGGCGGCATTCCTGAGTGGCAAGCGCACAGTAATTGACAATATAGACCTTTCAAAAGATATCCTTGCAACAATCGGGTGCATACGGGCCCTTGGAGGTGAAGTAAACACTGAAGTAAACAAGGCTATTATATCTGGAAAAGAAGCTGATACCAATAGTGACCATCCGGGTGAAGTTCTGCCCTGCGCAGAGAGCGGCTCCACTTTGAGGTTTATGATTCCTGTCGCGCTGGCACTGCGGGGCTGCGCAGTTTTTACCGGCACCGCCAAACTGTTCTCACGGGGTATCGGAGAATATGAGAAGATCTTTGCATCTCAAGGCATCAACTATGAGATTGGAGAAGGATTCATAAAGGTCAGAGGGGAGTTAAGGAGCGGAACATTTACTATAGATGGGACTACCAGCAGTCAGTATATCACCGGATTACTATTTACATTACCGCTATTGAATGGCGAAAGCAAGATAATCATAACCCTGCCGGTCCAGAGCAGGCCATACATAGAGATAACACTTGATGTACTGCGCAATGCCGGGATAACCGCCGGATTCAACGGGAATGAATTGACGATTCCAGGAGGGCAGCACTATAACCTGCCCGACTGCAGAGTAGAGGGAGACTGGTCAAATGCGGCATTCCTGGAGTTTTTCAACCACATAGGCGGAGATGTTACTGTGGAGGGATTGAATCCCGATTCGCTTCAAGGCGACAAGATTTATCGTCAGCATTTCAATAGTTTAGACAGTGGCTTCTGCACAATTGATATAGGTAACTGCATAGATTTGGGGCCGGTACTTTTCACAATGGCCGCAATTAAACACGGTGCCAGGTTTGTCAACACTGCCCGCCTCCGGATAAAGGAGAGCGACCGGATTGCAGATATAATATCGGAACTTGAAAAGATAGGTAGCCATACCGTAACAGACAGCAATTCAGTAGTAATAGAGCCTGCACCACAAGCAACTCTTAAAGCACTTGAAGGTAGAGGAATCACCTTTTCCAGCCATAACGACCACCGCCTGGCAATGAGCCTCACGGCACTTGCAAGCATTTTTGGCGGGAGTATCGAGGGGTGCGAAGCTGTGGCCAAGAGTTTTCCCCGGTTCTTTGAGCAGATTAAAGGATTAAACATCGGAGTATATCATGAATAAGGAGAGTAAGATATTGATTGTAGGACTGGGTATGATAGGCGCCTCATATGCAGAAAAACTGCACGGAAGCGGCTATTATGTGGGTGGGATATCGGCCCGCGAAAGTACTGTGGCAAAAGCCCTGCAAGAGAAGATAATCGACTGTGGAACAATCAATGTAACAAAAGAGTTCGTAGGGCAGTTTGATATCGTAGTGTTCGCAGTCTATCCAAAACTGTTTATAAATTGGATCGCGCAGCACCAGGATTGTTTCAGGAGCGGAGCGCTGATTACCGATGTTACAGGTGTAAAATGCTCCATAGTTTATAGTATCCAGAAAATGCTCCGCAGCGATGTAGAGTTCATCGCTGCCCACCCTATGGCCGGACGGGAACGTTCCGGTATAGACAACCGTTGTAGCAAAGTCTTTGAGGGCGCCAATTATATCGTTACTCCAACTGAAAAAAATTCGCAGGAAGCCATTGATACCGCCTGCGAACTGGGCCGGATCCTTGGCTTTGGCCGCATTTCTGTTATCTCACCAGAGGAGCACGACGAAATGATTGCGTTCCTATCGCAACTTACCCACTGCATAGCGGTGAGCCTGATGTGCTGCAAAGACTCCGCCCACCTTGTTGACTATACCGGAGACTCATTCCGGGACCTGACCCGCATAGCAAACATAAACGAGAATATGTGGCCGGAACTGTTCGCTTTGAACAAGACCCAGCTGCTGAATCAGATGAACCTTTTTGAAAAGGAATTCGTCCGCCTCAAAGAGGCCATAGCAACCGACGATATAGAGACAGTTAAACAGATGATGATAACTTCTACCGAGAGAAGAAAATTATTTAACAAATAGATATGAATCTGGAAATCAAGAGAGCTTTGCCATCTGCAGAGGAGATAAAAAAGATGTATCCCCTGCACGAAGGATTGGATAAAGTTAAGCAAGCCAACGACCAGGCAATCAAAGATATAATTAGCGGCCGGAGCAACAAACTCCTGCTTATTATCGGACCCTGTTCTGCAGATCGCGAGGATGCGGTGCTGGATTATGTCTATCGGCTGAGGGAACTTCAGGAGAAGGTTAAGGATACCATTACCATAGTGCCCCGCATTTACACCAACAAACCCCGCACCACCGGAGAGGGCTATAAGGGGATGCTTCACCAGCCGGACCCTCACCGCCACGCCGATATGCTGGGCGGTCTTATCGCCATCCGCAGGCTGCATATGCGCGTCCTCTCTGAAACAGGCTTCTCAGGCGCCGACGAGATGCTCTACCCGGAGAACCACACATACCTCTCGGATATGCTCTCTTATGTTGCGGTAGGCGCCCGCAGTGTAGAAAGCCAGATTCACCGCCTCACCGCCAGCGGGCTTGACATACCGGTCGGGATGAAGAACCCCACCAGCGGAGATATGAACGTGATGCTGAACTCTATCCACGCCGCAATGCTGTCGCATACTTTCATCTACCGCGGCTGGGAGGTCACGAGCAAGGGCAATCCCCTCACCCACGCCATCCTGCGCGGCAGCGTAAGCAAAAACGGCCGCAACATCCCCAACTATCACTATGAGGATATGATGCTGTTATGCGAGAAGTACGCACAGTCACAGCTGCCCAACAGAGCGCTTATCGTGGATACAAACCACTCCAATTCCGGTAAACAGTTTGAACAGCAGATCCGCATCGCCAAGGAGGTGATCCACTCTGCAAGCCATTCTGCCGACATAGGAGCGCTTCTGAAAGGGCTTATGATCGAATCTTATCTTGAAGATGGCTGTCAGGGCGGTGACGGCGGCGTATATGGCAAATCTATCACTGACCCCTGCCTGGGCTGGGAAAAGACAGAAAGGCTCGTTTACGAGCTTGCGGAGATGCGATAAATGAATTCAGATTAAGCGTACAGCTTGCCCACAATCCAGAGCATCAGCCTGGTGGGAAGGATACGCACAAGGAAATTGATGGCCTTATAGTCGATACGTGGTGTGCAGGTGGCCGACATCTTCTTTTTACCCATCTGCTTGACTATTGCCTTGGCAATCTTTGATGCAGGCATACCGTTCTGCTCGTCGTGTTCCATACGACCCACCGACTTTTTGAGTGTCTCGTAATAAACACTGCCTGGGTCCTCTGACTCTCTGGTGACCTTGCGCGCGGCTGTAAAGCCGGTTTTGGTATCGCCGGGGAGGATGCTGCAACACTGAATTCCAAAGCCCTTAACCTCCAGCGAAAGCGCTTTGGTATAGATAAGGACAGCCGCCTTGGCGCTGCTGTAGAATGTCTGGTAAGGAATCGGGACATTGGCAGCAACGCTGCTTATGGTGATGATGCGGCCAAAGTTCTGCGCCCGCATGGATGGCAGCACTTCGCGTATAACGCGGTGCGCTCCAAAGAAGCAGGTTTCAAACTGATATTTCGCCTCATCTACGGTTGTCTGCTCCACAGCACCGGCAATGCCGTTACCGGCATTGCACACGACGGCGTCGATATGACCCTCTTTTGAGAGGATGGAAGAGACGACCTCCGATACGCTTGTCTGGCTGTTTACATCAAGCACGACAGGTATCAGATTATCACGGCCGGCACACTCTTCAGGGAGTGTACCTCGACGCGAGGCGGCGTACACCTTATACCCGGTGTCAGAAAGCATCCTCGCCGTTACCGCACCGATGCCCGACGACCCTCCGGTAAGGAGTACAACCGATACCGGCTTAACCATCTTAGATTATTTCGTATTTCTTGAATACCTTTTCTATCTTCTCCAGTGCAAATTCTACCTGCGCCTGCGTATGGGTGGCCATCAGTGAGAAACGTATCAACGTATCCTCGCTGGGAACTGCGGGAGAAACCACCGGATTGACAAAAAGGCCCTCCTGGAACAAATCCCTCGTTACGCAGAAAGTCTTTTCGTTATCACGGATGTAAAGCGGGATAATAGGGGTCGAAGTGTTTCCTATCTCACATCCCATGTTGCGGAAGCCCTCGATTGCGAACCTGGTAATATCCCAAAGGTGTGCGATACGCTCCGGCTCCTTTTCCATGATATCCAAGCTTGCATTGACTGCACCGATGGCGGCGGGGGTTGCGCTGGCACTGAATATATATGAACGGGCCGTATGGCGGATATAGTTTGCAACGACCTTGTCCGTTGCAATAAAACCTCCCAGGGATGCAAAACTCTTGCTGAAGGTCGCCATGATCAGGTCAATGTCTTTCGTTACGCCCTGCGCCCAGCAAACGCCCTGGCCCTGGGGACCGAATACCCCGATACCATGGGCTTCATCGACCATGATGGCAGCGCGGTATTTTTCTGCAAGGGCAACCATTTCGCGCAGCGGAGCCACATCTCCCTCCATGGAGAAGACCCCATCTACCACAATCAGCTTCACGGCGTCGCTCTCGCATTTGCGAAGCTTGGACTCAAGCGAAGACATGTCATTGTGACGGAACTTCAGATATGTGGCCGGCGAGAGGCGGCGGCCCTCTATGATGGAGGCGTGGTCGCGCTCGTCGAGCAATACGTAGTCGTGACGGTCACAAAGGCAGTAAACCACACCCAGATTGACCTGGAAACCTGTGGAGAATATGATAGCGTCCTCCTTGCCCACGAATTTTGCAAGACGGGCCTCGGTCTGCTCATGGATATCGAGAGAACCGTTAAGGAAACGCGACCCGGCACAACCGGTGCCATATTTTTTAACAGCCTTTATGGCTGCCTCTTTCACCCTAGGATCGTTGGTAAGGCCCAGGTAGCTGTTTGAGCCGAACATAAGGACCTTCTTCCCATCGATATACACTTCATCTCCCTGTTCACTGCAAATAGCACGATGGTAAGGATAAATACCCATCTCCTTAAGTTGCTGAGGAAGGGTAAACTGAGATAATTTTTCCTGTAATAACTTCATATAATGATGTTTTCACAAACGCATCACGCATCCGGCGCGACGCTACAAACGGCAAATATATGAAAATATATCCGAAATATCAACTACCGCCTTCAGACTCCCCTTGAGAAAGCTTCGAGCACCTCCTCTGTAAGGCCGGTGGCGGAGAAGCCGCCGTCGTGATAGAGATTCTGCATCGTAACCTTGCGGGTAAGGTCGCTGAACAAGCTCACGACGTAATCTGCGCAATCCTCTGCAGAAGCATTGCCAAGCGGAGAGAAGCGGTCGGCATAACGGTACATTTCAGACATTCCGGCCACACCTTCGCCTGCAGTGGTCAGGGTTGGCGATTGAGATACGGTATTGACCCGCACGCCGCATTTGCGTGCGAATTTAAGGCCGAAATTGCGCGCCACCGACTCCAGCATAGCCTTGGCGTCCGCCATGTCTCCATATCCGGGAAACGCCCGTTCGCCAGCGATATAGGTAAGTGCAACAATAGATCCTCCTCTCGCCATCACATCCCTGTTATATAGCACGTTCATCACCTTGTGGAAGGAGATTGCAGAGATATCCAGCGTCTTCTGGAAAAAGGTATAATTGGTATCTTCGTAAGGGATACTTTTGCGGATATTGGGTGACATCCCTATACTGTGCAGCACAAAATCTATCTTTCCGCCAAAATACTCCGTCGATTCATCTACCAGCCTGGCAAGATCATCCATATTGGTGGCGTCTGCCGCAACCACCTTTGCAGAACATGCCTCTGCCAGCGACTGGATCTGCCCCAGACGGAGCGATACGGGGGTATTTGTTAAAACTATCGAGGCGCCCTCCTCGTGAGCGCGCTGCGCTACTTTCCAGGCAATGGAGCGATCATTGAGAGCACCGAAAATGATACCTTTTTTGTTATTAAGTAACCCGTACATATCTAATCACTTGTTTTCCTTATCAACCAGCATGAATGTAAGTTTGCCCCGGCTGCACATCTCCCCCTCCACGGTGGCGACAGCTTCCGCCACAAAGACGCTCCCATGACTGGAAGCCATCCTTGCCTTCACCGACACGGTATCGCCAGGTAACACCAACCTCTTAAAGCGGACGCCGTCGATTCCGGCATATAGCGGAATGGAACGGCTCATACGATCTGCCATCAGCAGGGCAGCCCCCTGCGCCATAATCTCGCAGAGGATCACTCCTGGGACGACCGGCTTCCCTGGGAAATGTCCTTGAAGGAAAAACTCGTCGCCACGCACCTTATAGCTTGAAATTACCTCCTCCCCGACCATTTCAGACTCATCAAGCAAAAGCATCGGTTCACGATGCGGCAATATCTTCTTCAACTCTTCACGATTCATATCTGTCGGTTTTTTACGTTGCAAAAATATCAAGAATATTGTAAATTTGTAACCAGGTTAAAAATACGAAAATGCAACTTGAAGGAAGAAGAAAAAGTTCTAATGTAGAGGACCGGCGCAGTAACGGCGCACTGGTAGGCGGAGGCCTCGGTCTCGGAGGTATTATTATCGTCGGCCTTATCCTTCTGCTCACCGGGCAGGATCCGGCCCAAATATTAAGCTATGTTGACGACGGCACCACCCAGACAGGTGAATATGTAGAGAGCGAACAGGACCGCGAACTGTTTGACTTTGCCTCCACCATTCTGGCCGGGACAGAAGATGTGTGGACAGATATTTTCAGAAAGAACGGCCTTACCTATACCCCGCCCAAGCTGGTGATTTTCAACGGAAGTGTACAGTCCGGCTGCGGTGGGGCGACCTCCCAGTCAGGACCTTTCTACTGCAGTGCAGACCAGTCGGTATATCTTGACCTGTCATTTTTTAAATCCATGAAACAGCAACTTGGTGCAGATGGTGATTTCGCCTGGGCTTATGTCATTGCCCACGAAGTGGGACACCATGTGCAATATCTGCTGGGCACTTTAGACCAGGTTAACCAGAAGCGGCAGCGCAGCAGCGAGAAGGAGGCCAACCAGCTCACCGTCCGCCTTGAGCTTCAAGCCGATTTCTATGCCGGCATCTGGGCATATCACGACAACAAGAACTTCAACTCGCTTGAAGCCGGCGACCTGGAAGAGGGCCTGAACTGCGCATCAAAGATTGGCGACGATTACCTGCAGAAGCAGGCCTATGGGCGCACAGTGCCGGACTCTTTTACCCACGGCACGTCAGAACAGCGCTCCCGCTGGCTCAAGAAAGGGTTCACCACCGGCAATCCCGCCTTGGGGGACACCTTCTCGCCCAAGTATTCTGAGCTTTAACATATCTAAAACATAATGCAAAGAGGCAACCGGAAGGTTGCCTCTTTGCATTTGAACGCACACACGCGAGCCCTGTGCAGGCGCGGGTACTTAAAGCGACATATCCTCTACTTCTGCATCGGCTGCATTTTTCTTGACGGACTCGATGCCCTTCTCCATAGCCGTTGCGCTTGAGTACATCTCACTGGTACCGATAACCTGTCCGTTAGAGGCCTTCAGGTTGAAATAAGGCTGGCCGTTCTTTGCCACCAGGCGTTCAAAACGCTCCTCTATGGGACCGTTTTTCTTAACAGACTCAACACCTTCAAGGCAGGATTTCTTTGACTTGTAGCCCTGGCTTGCAAGGATTACGCGGCCGTTGGCAGCCTTAAGGACAAACTGAGGATCGCCATTTTTGCGAAGTGTAATTACAAATTTACCCATATTTGTGTTGTTTATTAGAAAAATACTTGCTTTACAAAGTTAATAAACAATTATTTAATTAACAACAAGGCAAAAATCCAAATCCCTGGAGAGTTTCTCCCTGTCCAGATTCTGTCCGATAAAAACTATCTTCTGCATGCGGTCGCCCACATTGGGGTCCCAGTCGTGCATGAAATTCGGATCCTGCGCAGCTATCCGCTCCAGATCCTCCTTAGGTGCGGTAGCGTACCAGTATCCGGCCTCGGAAAGCTTTTTCTGCTGCCCTGCACTTTCAAACAGATATGACATATCGTTATCGTCCTTGAACCAACATATACCCTTGGCGCGAATGATGTTGGGGGTAAAGTTGCGGGCGATAAAATAGTCGAAACGGTTCATATCGAAAGGGAAACGGCGGTAATACACAAAGGTACCGATGTTGTATTCGTCGCTCTCCCCCTCCTGCTCATTTTCAATATCCTCTCCACCCTCCAGCTCACGCACCCACGCAGGTGAAGTGGCAGCCTTCTCAAAATCGAACATGCGGGTAAACAGCAGCTTGTCCAGATCGACGTCAGCATAGTCGCACTCTATTATCTCAGCGGCAGGCTGGATTGCCCGCACGATAGCTTTCACACGGCCGAGTTCGGTAGGGGTAAGGTCACCGGCCTTGTTGAGCAAGATTATGTTGCAGAACTCAATCTGCTGGATAATCAGGTTTTCTATATCATCTTCCTCAATATTGTCGCGCTGCAGGGCCGCGCCGCAACCGAATTCCTCTTTGAGACGGAGCGCATCCACGACAGAAACGATGCTGTCAAGATAGCAACTTCCGGCGAGGTTGAATTGCGGGGCAAGTGATGGGATCGAGCAGATTGTCTGGGCGATTGGAGCCGGCTCGCAGATGCCGCTGGCCTCTATCACGATATAATCAAACTGCTGCTGGTTAACCAGGGAAGCGATCTGTTCAACAAGGTCCATCTTAAGTGTGCAACAGATGCAGCCGTTCTGCAGGGCAACCAGGCTTTCGTCCTTGGTCCCGACTATCCCGCCCTTTGCAATAAGGTCGGCGTCTATGTTGACCTCGCCGATGTCATTTACAATAACGGCAAAACTTATCCCTTTTCGATTTGTCAATATCCGGTTTACGAGAGTGGTCTTGCCACTGCCCAGATAGCCGGTAAGAAGCAGTATGGGGGTGTTTTTCATCGATTTGATTTTTAGCGATGCGAATTTAGCAATTATTTCATTTTCATAAACGCCCAAATTTCAGGCAGAACTCCGGCAATTTCCGTTTTGAGGGCTTTCTGCACCCTACTTTTGCAGCAGAAAAAACAATGCTCAGCACATGAAAACGACATTGAAAATTTTACTTGCGGCCGCCACCCTGCTGATTGGCTCCTGCGCCCCGGCAATGGCGCGTGACGGAGTAAGCCGCTGGTGCGTATCCACAAACATCCCTACCTGGTTACTGTTGGGCACCGCAAACGCAGAACTGCATCTGGCTACCGGCAATCACTGGAGTGTCCATGCCGGAATCAAATATAACCCTTTTACGTACGCGGGCGGAACGCCGGATCAGTTACATATAAGAGAACTGACCCCGTCGGCAGGTGTCAGGTATTGGGCAGATTCTGTTTGGCAAGGATGGTGGGCCGGGACCGGAATAATAGTAAGTGAATATAGTCTGGCCCTCCCCTTCTGCGGGCTATACTCAGAAGGCAATCTTGCCGGGGCGAAATTGGTCTCCGGATACGATTTCGCATTATCAGAGCGGCTGTCGCTATCGCTCGGGGCAGGTGTCGCGGCAGCCTTACACCGGACCTCTTATTATGAAGGACCGGTTTGCGGAAGGCTCAAAGACAAGCGGAAGGGAGTTACCGTCTTCCCTTCTGACATTATAGTATCAATGAGGATAAAACTGTAATGATGTCGCGAATAGTTCTATTTGCCACGATAGTGGTATCCCTGCTCTGCTCGTGCGTCAAGGAAGACAGGAGCAAGTGCCCGTGTTATCTCCATGTGGACCTGAGCCATATTGACATAAACCTTATCAGCAAGGTTGATATAATGACCGGCAGCATCTCCGGCAAAGCCCGGTGGACGGCAGTACCGCAATCTGCAATCGGGGACACCCTCTTGCTGCAGGTGGATAGAGATGAGATTGACTTCTGCGCCTGGGGCAACCTGAAAGAATCTGTCATCCTGGGCGACAGCCGCACTATAGTAACAAATGAGAGACCCGACAGCCTGTGGAGCGACTACCGCCGGCTGGCCACACGTTGCGAAGATATGTACGTGACTGTAGAACCCCTCAGGCAGCATATCCCTTTAACAATTTTCGTACGCGGGATGCTGCAGGGCATATCTGAAGTAAAGCCTGTCGTAACCCGGGTGAGCCGCAGCTTTGACTTCTACGGCCGTGCCACATCCCAGACAGGCAGTATATACCCGGCCGTAGTGGCAACTCCTGCACAAAGCGGGGGATATTACCAGTTCAAAGCCTTGATGATGACCCAGCCAAACGCTGCAGACGCTATCCTGGAATTATATTTCAAGAGTGACGGTAACGCTATGATGATCAGCTATCCGTTAGGGGAACAACTGTATATGAATGGCGAAAATATCTCCCTGACAAACCAGAATCCAGTTATAGTCGACCTCGTAATGGGAGGAGGCAGCATATTCCTGACCCTGAATGTTTCCGACTGGACCATCCACAAGACTATAGAGATAACATATTAAAGTGGGCTGTTTTAACACAACATTATAAACCATTAAAAAAACAAAACGATGAAAAGAAACATTATGTTATTTGCGCTTGCGATGGGGGTTGTTATGACCTCGTGCGGCAAGATTGATCAGCAGCAAGCCAGTGAGAAAGAGAAAGAAGTGGTCGTTAACTTTTCAATCGGGTATGCCACAAAAGCAACCGACGGCGACGGCATCGACGATGACAACATCAAGACTGCCTATGTGTTCGCCTTTGACGGGGACCGCCTGGACGGATCGGCATATGTAACTTCCAACACCGGCTCTATCAGCGTTACACCGGGGTTACGCCATTTTATCGCGGTAATTAACCCTAACAGCGAATTCACCTTCACGGATATAACTACCCCGGCAGCATTCTGGGCGGTAGTGTCAAACCTGAAAGACGAAGGACTTGACGAAATGGTAATGATTGGGGAGAATCACGCAACCATCTCATCAACGACCACCAGCGTTCCAATCCCTGCCACCAGGCTTGTCAGCAAAATCAGCGTAAGTTCACTCAAATTTGAACTTACCGGAGCCCTGGAAGGCAAAACCGTAAGCAATGTTGCGATGTATATCAAGAATTACCCTACGACGATGGCTTATAACGGAACACCTGGCACCAGCTACTCTTCCGGCCTGTACCCTTTGAATCACGAAAGTTTTGAAGTATATGACTATCTGGGAGATGTAACCAGTGGCTCTGATGTCATCCAAAACCACCACTTCTTCTGCTACGAGAGGACCACACAGGTGAGCACAAGCGGCAAGAACGCTATCCGCCTCTGCATAAAGGGGGACATAAACGGCAAGACCTATTACTGGTCCATCCCGGTAAACAACGGCAGCACATGGAACACATCTGCATTTGTAGGGGTCTATGACAAGCATTACGGCGTAAAGAGGAACCATTCATATTCCTACGATATTACAATCACCCGCCCTGGAATTCCGGACGACGGTTCCGAGCCTGACCCCAACGACCCTGACGACAATGATGACGACAATCTGGAGGATGACAAGGACATCACCACACAGAATTTGACATTCACTCTATCAGTAAAGGATTTCGTAGAAGTAGAAGGCCAGAATGTCAGCTTCTGATTATCTCCACACAACTGTTCTCTTTATTCTTTAAGACCGGCTGCGAGGCTGGTCTTATTTTTTACAGTATAGTTCAAATTGTAAAAGTGTGACGAAATTTTTAGTTTTGTGACGAATTTCGGCTGGACGGCCAATTTGACAACCCGACGAAATGACCAAACAGACAACCCAGAAATCTCTGCCGCATACTTTCAAGAAGTTCACCACACAAGTGGTTTACTTTTTGGTGATACCGTTTTTCCTTCTGGCTTTTGCAGCGCTCTATATCCCGTTCCATATAGACTTGTTACTGGACACCGAAACCACCAGAGCCTCTTACTCTTTCAACATCTCTATGATGATGTGCATAGTACTGGTGGTAATGGTGATCTCCAGAGTTGTACTGTATGTAACCCGCGCAATCAACCATATGTCCCTTAATCTCTATCGTATCTGGTGCGTGATGGAGATTCTGGTATCTACTTTCTTTGTGGCGCTCTACGTCTCCCTTATTGGACATTTCGAGATGCAGTATCTTGAGATATTGGTGAGGACTGCGGCCTATATGTTCCTGACGCTTTTGATACCTTATCTTTTCATGGATTTGGCGTACAGGCTTGCTGCAGTGAAGAGCATCGACCCCGCTACAGTTGCCAATGACTCCAGGATTCATTTCTACGACAGCCGGCACAATCTGAAGTTTGTAGTTGCTGCCGACCATATTCTATATATAAAGGCCGACGAGAACTACATCACCATTCACTATACGGAGGCCGAGAAGAACAAAACCTACGAGATGCGCTCCTCGATGAAGAGCATAGAAGATATCTGCGCCGCCAACGGCATCCTGCGCTGCCATCGGTCATACTTCATAAATCCAATGCACATCAAGGCATTGCGCAAGGATAAGGAGAACCTGATTGTAGCAGAACTCGACATTACCGAGGGGATACTTATCCCCGTCAGCAAGACTTATTACGAAGATCTGGTAAAGGTACTATAGGGTCTCAATCGCCCGGTCTATACGGCGCAAAGTCTCGTCGCGACCGATAAACTCACAAATAGAGAAGATGTCCGGCCCCTGCCCTATCCCCATTATGGCGATGCGCAGGCAGTTCATTATCTTGCCCATCGGGAGCTGGCCTGCCTCAATCCACTCACGCACCAGACGCTCAGCGCTCTCCTTCTCAAACACCTCCAGATCGGCAATAATATCGCGAAGGTCACGCATGTAGGCAACATTCTCCTCTTTCCAGAACTTTGCAACGCTCTTCTCATCATAGATTTCAGGCGCGCGGAACATATAGATGGTCAGATCCAGAAGGTCTTTGGGGAATGTAGCGCGCTCCTTAATGATGGCAACGGCATCAGAAGCACGGTCGGCCGTGGTCTCAATACCCACCGCGGAGAGCTGCGGCAAAAGAAGCGTAGCCAGAAAATCGTCGCTTGCAGAGCGCATATACTGAGCGTTGAACCACTTTGCCTTATCCGGGCTGAAGCGGGCGCCACTTTTGCTCACCTTATCCAGCGAGAACTGTTCGCAGAGCTCCTCCATACTGAATATCTCCTGCTCGGTGCCGGGATTCCAGCCAAGCAGTGCCAGCATATTAACGAATGCTCCGGGAAGATAACCGCTCTCGCGGTAGCCCATGGAGACCTCACCGTCCGGAGCATGCCACTCCAGCGGAAACACCGGGAATCCAAACTTGTCACCGTCCCTTTTACTGAGTTTGCCCTGGCCCGGAGGTTTGAGCAACAACGGCAGGTGCGCGAACAGCGGCTGGCTGTCGGTCCATCCGAATGCCCGGTACAGCAAAAAGTGAAGCGGCAGCGACGGCAGCCACTCCTCACCGCGTATCACATGGCTGATCTCCATCAGATGGTCATCCACGATATTTGCAAGATGGTAGGTCGGCAGGGCGTCGGCGCTCTTATAGAGGACCTTGTCGTCCAGGGTCGAGGTGTTGATTGTGATATGGCCGCGGATTATATCGTCCATCTCCACATCCTCGTTCTCCGGCATCTTGAAACGGATGACCCACTGGTCACCGGCGTCTATACGGCGTTTAACCTCCTCTGCGGGGAGAGAAAGGGAGTTGCAGAGAGAGCCACGGCTCTTTGCATCATAAGAGAAAGTCTCACCTTTGCTCTCGCATGCCGTCCGGAGTGCAGACAGTTCTTCAGCAGAATCAAATGCATAATACGCATTGCCGCTCTCAACCAGTTGCATGGCATATTTGAGATATATGTCACGCCGTTCGCTCTGGCGATACGGAGCATGCTGGCCGCCGACACCTACACCTTCATCTACCTTTATGCCACACCATTGAAGCGCTTCAATGATATACTCCTCTGCTCCGGGTACAAAACGCTGGCTGTCGGTGTCCTCTATCCTGAGGATAAAATCGCCGCCATTATGACGTGCAAACAGGTAGTTATAAAGGGCGGTACGTACACCGCCAATGTGGAGAGCGCCTGTGGGGCTGGGTGCAAAACGGACTCTGACTTTTCTCATGATATTTAAACAAAAACAGCCGCCCCTTGAAGGGCAGCTGGGGTTTTGTAGTCGATAGGAGAATCGAACTCCTATTTAGAGATTGAGAATCTCTTGTCCTAACCGTTAGACGAATCGACCGGATAGTTGCGTTTGGATTGCAAATGTATCACTTTTTTTTGAAACTGCAAAAAATACTAATTTCGCACTATGAGAAATATTTTGATGATATATACCGGCGGCACTATCGGCATGGTAAGAAACGCCGCAACGCTCGCCCTGGAAAGCTGTGATTTTGAGAACCTTGCAGCCAACATACCGGAGATGAAGCATTGCGGAGCAGATATTGACACCGTCACGTTTGAGCATCCGATAGATTCTTCTGATATGACTCCACGCCATTGGGCCGACATGGTGCATATCATTGCCGACAATTACAACAATTACGACGGCTTTGTTATTCTCCACGGTACCGACACCATGGCTTTCACCGCCTCTGCTTTGAGTTTCATGCTCGAGAACCTCTCCAAGCCGGTAATCCTCACCGGCAGCCAGCTCCCAATCGAGGCAATCCGCACCGACGCCAAGGAGAATCTCCTCACCGCAATTGAGATTGCTGCCGCTTGCGACGAGAACGGCCGTGCGATGGTTCCCGAGGTATGTATTTATTTCCACGAAGAGCTGATACGCGGCAACCGCTCCTCCAAGATAAGCGCCAACAACCTTGCTGCGTTCTCTTCCAGCAACTACCCCATCCTCGCCCGCACAGGTACTGAAATAGAATTCCATCGCGAATACATCCGCACACCTGACCCCGCAAAGCCGTTCAAGGCCAACTACGACATGGATCCCTCAATTATCATTTTCTCACTGTTCCCCGGCATCCAACGCGAGGCGGTAGAGGGAATATTGAGCAAAGATTCTGTCAAAGGTGTAATCTTCAGGACCTTTGGCAGCGGTAATGCTCCGGAAAGCGAATGGCTGGTAGATTTGCTCTCAGATGCCGTTCGCAACGGCAAGACCATTGTCAATATCACACAATGCGCAACCGGCAGGGTCCAGATGGAGAAATACCGCACGGGACGCCAGCTGCTTGAGGCAGGAGTAGTGAGCGGGCACGACTCCACAGTGGAGGCGGCTCTCACCAAACTCATGTATCTGATGGGGCAGGGATATTCCCAGAAAGAGATCCGGCGGCAGATGAACATCTCAATCGCCGGAGAAATCACAGTCTAAGGTCAGCGTGCTGTTAGCTGCAACTTCTTCACCTGGATCGAAGCGTTGTAGGTACCTTTCATCTCCCACCCCATGTCGCATGCAACAATCTCCCAGTCGCCGGCAACAGCGTCGGGAAGCAGGTTATCGGCAACTGCCGCATCCAGGGCCTCTTTAACAATCGGCAAAAGCTCCACATTAAGTTCTACGGACTGCTTCACCCTTGGGAGTTTTGCATTAGGGATATACATGGCAGAGTTGGGATAATAAGAGAACTCACCTGGAAGCGGAGGGTTGTTCCCCTCAAAACCAGCATAACAGGGAGTACCCATGTAACGATTGTCAAACAGCCTCAGGCACAGTCGGAACTGTTTGCCGAACGAGAGGCTTTCCCGTCTCACGTTGCGCATAATCAATGTAATCCGGTAGGTGGCAGAATGGATCTTTTCGTCGGCCAGGAATCCCATGCAATCCTCAAAGCTGAGCACCCTGTATGCGAGGCTCAGCCGCAGACCTTTGCAATCAGACAGGGGCATGGTGTCGGTAGGTGTATCGGCAGTCAACGATATCCAAGGCTGTTCGCTGCGGCGGATCCCCTTATACTCTGCAGAAGCATTGCACTCCATTGTCAGGGTACCTTTCGCCGGATTGACAGAGACAGCCTTTGCCAGCAGGTTGCCGTTGCCGGGGACACGGAAGTGGTACCGGTTGCCGATGTTCTCATAAATGTTTCTGACAATATTGAATTTGGAGTTGTACTGACGCAAGGTCCAAACCGGAGTGGCAGTACTGTCAACCAGAAGGACTCCGCATACAGTATCGGCGGCCGGATCGGGGCAGACGACATTGAACCCCCTGGCAAAAACAGGGTCGTGGATGGCATTCTTTGGCTGCTGCGCACCGGATATGAACGGAAACAACAAGACAGATACTGACAACAGAAGGGATCTTTTCATGCTGCACGATTTTTGTTATAATTGCAAAAGTAATAAATTACATGAGTTTTAAAACGAGACAAATATGAAAAAGGCTCTTCTTATCCTGGCTGCCACGATGTTGGCATTTACTGCAAATGCCGGGACTATTACCCGCAGTTTCAACAACTTGAAAAACTTTGACGGAATCAACATAAGCAACTCCTTTGACGCCACCCTGGTTCAGGGGGACGACTACTCCGCCACTGTCACCATTGACACATACTATGAAGAATATCTGGATGTAAGTGTCGTGGGGACAGTTTTATACGTCCGTTTGAAAGAACTCCCCCACAGCATTAAGAACCTCACCAAGAAAACCATGGACGTAACCATAACGGTCCCCTCTATAACCAGGCTATATCTCACCGGGACCGCCACTGTTACCAGTGATTCTGAATGGATCAGCCCGGTGGAACAGTTCACCCTCAACCTGAGCGGAGCCAGCAAGGCCGAGAAACTGCGCATCAGCGGCACCGCCCTCAAGGCGGAAATTTCAGATGCTTCCAACTGCAGTGTAATAGGTGATTTTGTCTCTCTCGACATAGACATTTCCGGTGCGAGCGCAGCCACTTTCAGTTCAGAGGCAGAAGAAATCACCCTCAAGGCAACCGGCACCTCAAAAGCCACTCTCGTTGGGGAAGCAGAGAGTATAAATGCACTATGCACGGGGTCCTCCTATATGGAAGGCTCTTCTTTGAAGGTTAATGATGCTGTAATAAAGTGCAAGGGTGCCTCAAAAGCCGTAATAGAGGCTCAAGAATCACTGGATGTGGACCTCACCGGAGCCAGCACATGCCACTACCGTTCAAAGAACGATGCCCTCAAAGTGACACCAAGCATCAGCCGGGCATCAAGTTTCAAAAAGATCAATTAACGCCATTCACGCTGGCGGACCGCTTCGTACATAAAGATTGCAGCCGCCACAGAAACGTTCAAAGAGCCTATCGCTCCGGCCATGGGAATCTTGGCCTGGATGTCGCATAAATCCAACACGGATGGTGAAATGCCGCGACCCTCGCTTCCCATGACTATTGCAGTGGGCTTTTTAAGATTTATGTCATAGATATAATCGGCTCCTTTCTCAGTAGCGGCGACCATCTGGAACCCCGACTCCAGCATATAGTAGATGGGTATCTTGAGGTTTGCGACCTTTGCTACCGGAATTCTCAGAAGCGCACCGGCACTGGATTTTACAGCATCGTCGTTGATTGCGGCGGTACCCTTGGCCGGGACGATTATGCCGTCGAAACCGGCACACTCTGCCGTGCGGGCCACGGCCCCCAGGTTGCGGACATCGCTGACTCCGTCAAGGATCATAAACAGCGGCGCAGCCTTATGGTTGAGGGCGTTCTCCACCATCTCCTCAAATGCCACATAATCCACCTGCGATATATAGGCCACTACCCCCTGGTGCGCTCCGTTAACCATAGAGTTCAACTTCTGGGCAGGCACCCAGCTGTAAGGGACCTCCTTCTCTTTAAGAAGTGATGTTAGAGCCCGCGACTGCGGACCTTCAAAACCTTGTTTAAGGAGTACCTTTTCAATTTTCTTCCCCGAAGAGAGAGCCTCCATAACGGGGTGGATACCATAAATGTAATTGCTCATTACTGATCTATTTTTTCTGCCAGTGAAGCCCACTCTTCCATCTTGATGTCCAGCTCGCGCTTATGCTCAAGATAGTTGCGGGTAAGTTCCATTATGTCATCGCCTTCACACGGAGAAGAGAGCACTTTCTCTATTTCGGCCATCTTGCCTTCAATCTCTGCTATGGCCTTCTCCAGATTTGACAGGCGGTTCTTGAGGCGGGCCAGCTCGCGACGACTCTCACGGTCCATCTGTGAAGCGGATGTCCTGACAGATTGGGTATTACCAGAAGCGGCACCTGTTACATCTGCTTTCTGCTGCACGTCACCCCCGGTTTTACGGTTATCACTCACCGCCGGAACGGGGGTCTTGCGCTCCAAAGCCTCAAAACTCTCAATCTTCTTGCGGCGCAGGAAATCATCCACTCCGCCGAGATGCTCGCGGACACGTCCGTCGCCAAACTCATATATCTTATCTACCAGTCCGCTCAAAAAATCACGGTCGTGGCTCACGACTATCAGGGTACCGTCATACTTGGCAAGAGCCTGCTTGAGAACATCTTTGCTACGGATATCCATATGGTTGGTGGGCTCGTCAAGCGCCAGCAGATTGTATGGTTCCAGCATCAGCCGGGCCATGCTCAGGCGGGCGCGTTCCCCACCGGAGAGTACTGCCACTTTCTTGTCGATATCTTCGCCTCTGAACAGGAAAGCGCCCAGGATATCTCGCAGGCGGAAGCGGACATCGCCAACGGCAATCTTGTCCAAAGTATCATAAACGGTATCGTTGCGGTCCAGCACATCCTCCTGATTCTGGGCATAATAACCAACCTTGACGTTATAACCTACCGTAGCAGAACCCTTAACAGGAGTCAGAGAACCCATCAGGGTTTTCATCATGGTGGTCTTTCCCTCGCCGTTGCGCCCCACAAACGCAACCTTCTCGCCTCGCTTTATCTCGATATTTGCCTCAGAGAGGATTACCTTCTGCGGGGCATCAGGATAGCTTATAAAGGCATCGGTCACTTTGAATGCGACGTCTCCGCTGCGCGGGGCGGGCGGGAACTTCACGCACAGGGCGCTGTTGTCCTCCACCTCCAATTCTATGCGGTCCATCCTCTCCAAAGCCTTGATGCGGCTCTGGACCTGGTTGCTCTTGGTGGGTTTGTAGCGGAACTGCTCAATGAACTTTTCAGTCTTCTCTATGGTGCGCTGCTGGTTCTCGTATGCCGCCCGCTGCTGCTCAATACGCTCTTTGCGGAGCACAAGGTATTTACTGTAAGGCACCTTGTAGTCGTGGATACGCCCCAGCATAATCTCCACCGTACGGTTTGTGGTATTGTCCAGGAAGCGGCGGTCGTGGGAGATTAAAACCAAAGAGCCGTTAAAGGTCTGCAGATACTCCTCCAGCCACTGTATGGACTCGATGTCAAGGTGGTTGGTGGGCTCGTCCAGCAGCAGCACATCCGGCTTTCGCAACAGTATCTTGGCAAGCTCTATGCGCATGTTCCACCCCTGGCTGAAAGTCTCCGTTGCACGGCCCAGTTCCTTATCCCTGAAGCCGAGACCGCGGAGCGTCTTGACGGCATTCACCTCCGGAGAGGCCCCGTCGGCCATTGCCAGACGGTCGTTGAGGGTATTAAGTTCAACAATCAGCGCAGAATACTCCTTCGAGTCATAATCCTCGCGCGAAGCGAGTTCGGCAGAGATTTCGTCCACACGACGGTGCATCGCGAAAAACTCGTCAAACACCGTCATTGTCTCTTCCAGCACGGTGCGCCCCTTGTGGTGTTGCATCACCTGCGGCAGATAGCCTATCTTGACCGATTGCGGAACCTCTACCTTGCCTGATGTCGGGTGCTGCTCCCCCACTATCAGTTTCAGCAGGGTCGATTTGCCCGCACCGTTGCGGCCGGTCAGGCCGATGCGGTCTTTCTCGCTTATATGCAAACTAATATCATTCAGCAGCGTGGTGCCGCCAAACGCCACAGTAAGATTTGTCAGGGAGATCATTGTTCACTTGCGGCCGCCTCTTCTACCTCAGGCTGCGCCGGCTTGCAGACTGCGATGCTGATAATATACAGCAGGGTGAGCGGGATGGCAGCAATCAACATAGAGAACGGGTCGGCGGGAGTAATGACGGCGGCCAGCACTGCAATGACCAGCACCGCATATTTCCACCCGCCTACAAGTGTCTCGCGGGAAAGCAGGCCGATACTTGACAAAACCGCCACTATGGTGGGTATCTCGAATACGATGCCGAACATCAGCACCGTGGAGCTGACCGTGGAGATATATGAGTTCAGGGAGATTGTGTTCACCACCTCCTCGCTGACCTTGTAGCCGTCAAAAAAGTTTACGATCAGCGGCAGTATGATACAATAGCCAACCGCGATGCCAAAGTAGAAAAGGAACGAGGCAAAGAGGAACGCCCTGCGGGTGGCACGCTTCTCGTGCTTGTAAAGTGCAGGTGCTATGAAGCGCCAGATTTCAAAAAGGATGTACGGGCAGCACACTATAAAGGCACACATGAAAGTGACCCTCATGTGGACCATGAACTGCGTAGAGAGCTCTATATTGACCAACTGCAGCCCCGTAGACATCCCGAACCACTTGTAGAAGAAGAAATCCGGTCTCGTAGGAGCCAGTATCAGCGTGTCAAACAGGAAATCCTTGAAAAAGAAGAGCACGACAAAGGCGGCGAGCAGTGCAAGCACTACCCGGAACAGTCCATGCCGCAAGTCTTCCAGGTGATCCCAGAAGCTCATCTCCTTAGACTCGTCCAGCTTCTCTTCCTCTACCTCTGCCATCTGGGTTTACTCTACCTTCTTGGGTTCCTCTTTTTCGATGTCGGATTTGATGTCGTTGAGCTCTTTTTCAGCCTCTTTCATACCGCTCTTGAACTCCTTGACGCCTTTGCCCAGACCACGCATAAGCTCGGGAATCTTCTTGCCGCCGAAAAGGAGGATGATAACAAGCGCGATGATGACCCATTGCCAGGGACCGATAACGCCCAACGGGAGAATCAACAATGATAAAGCAGTCATAATGTCTATTGTTAAAGATTAATGATTACAGTTTTGCAAGACGCTCCTTGAGACTTGCTATCTTCTGGGTCGTGTCAGATTGTTTCTTGCGTTCGTTCTCTACAACTGCAGCGGGTGCATTTGCCACGAAGCGCTCGTTGCCCAGCTTGGCGTTGACGCCTTTGAGGAAACCCTCGTAGCGGGCGATTTCAGCTACTATCTTGGCCTTCTCCGCCTCTACATCTATCATACCCTCGAGCGGGACAAAGAACTGGACGGTGCCAGCCAGGAAAGACTCTCCTGCCGCATCACCAAAGTCCTCTACGATGGCGATATCTGAGATATTGGCCATTTTTGCAATTGCGGGGGCCATCGCCTCGGGGAAAGCGCCTTTGGCCATCAGGGGCAGCGCCTCCTTGGGAGAGATATTCTTCTTTGCACGGAGGGCACGGATCTCTGTCACGGCCTCGGCTGCAACGTTGAAGTCGGAAATCACCTTGGCGTCGAAGGGATACGGCTTGGGGGACTCTGCGAACATAATGGTCTCCCCCTCTTTGCGCTCCTTGATATTCTGCCAAAGTTCCTCTGTGATAAAGGGAGTGAACGGATGCAGCATCTTGAGCAGCGACTCAAAGAAGCCGATGGTCCACAGATATGTATCTTTATCTATGGAATCACCGTATGCGGGCTTTACAAGCTCCAGGTACCAAGCGCAGAAATCGTCCCAGAAGAGCTTATATACAGCCATTATGGCGTCGCTGATGCGATATTTTGAATAGTGGTCTTCAACCGCGGCTACGGTTTCGCACATACGCTCGTGAAACCATTTGACAGCCAGCTTATTGACATCGGCAGCAGGCTTGTCTTCCACCTTCCACATCTGTATCAGGCGATAGGCGTTCCAGACCTTGTTGCAGAAGTTGCGCCCCTGCTCCACCTGACTCTCGTCAAAGAGGATGTCGTTGCCGGCGTTGGTGCAGAGCATCATTCCAAGGCGCACTGCATCGGCGCCATATTTTGCAATCAGATCCAGCGGGTCGGGGGAATTGCCCAGCGACTTGGACATCTTGCGCCCCAGTTTGTCGCGGACTATGCCGGTCAGGAACACGTTGTGGAAAGGAACCTTGCCCATAAATTCGTCGCCGGCCATAATCATACGGGCCACCCAGAAGAAGAGGATGTCGGGACCTGTAACGAGGTCGCTGGTAGGATAATAATAGGCCAGGTCGGCATTGGGCTCCGCCTCGGGATGGCCGGGCTTGCCGGCATCAAACACAGAGATGGGCCACAGCCAGGAGCTGAACCAGGTGTCCAGGACATCCTCGTCCAGACGGAGATCTTCCGCCTTGAGAGATGCGTCCAGGGCGCGCGCCTTGACCAGTGCGGCTTCCGCATCGGGGGCGACAACGTAACGGCCGTCGGGAAGGTAGTATGCCGGTATGCGCTGGCCCCACCAGAGCTGGCGGGATATGCACCAGTCGCGTACGGTCTCCATCCAGTGACGGTATGTATTGCGGTATTTGTCTGGAATCAGTTTGACGTCACCGTTCTCAACGCTGGCAAGCGCCTCTCCGGCAAGCGATTCCATCTTGAGGAACCACTGAGTGGAGAGTTTGGGCTCGATGACTGCGTTTGTGCGCTCACTGTAGCCGATTGGAGATACGTAATCCTCTGTCTTGACCAGGTTCCCGGCATCTTCCAGCATCTTCTCTATCTTCTTGCGGGCTTCAAAGCGGTCTTCGCCAACGAGAATCTGTGCCTTCTCGTTAAGACGGCCGTGGTCGTCTATTATATCAAGCACCTCCAGATTGTGGCGGAGGCCTATCTCGTGGTCGTTTACATCGTGTGCCGGGGTAACCTTGAGGCACCCGGTACCGAAGTCCATCTCCACATAGTCGTCCTCGATAACAGGTATCTCTTTGTTGATGAGCGGGATGAGCACCTTCTTGCCGTGCAGCCAGAAGTGCCGTTCGTCCTTGGGATTGACGCAGATTGCGGCATCGGCCATAATGGTCTCGGGACGGGTGGTTGCAATGACCAGGAACTTGTCGGTGGGATTGCCGTTGCCGTCGCTTATAAAGTAGCGCAGGTGATAGAATTTGCTCTGGGTGTCGCGGTGGATAACCTCTTCGTCACTGACTGCGGTCAGACCCACGGGATCCCAGTTGACCATACGGGCGCCGCGGTATATATAACCCTTGTCATAGAAGTAGCAGAAGGTGTTTATCACGGCCTTGCTAAGTTCGGGGTCCATCGTGAATTTGGTGCGGTCCCAATCACAGCTTGCACCAAGCTTGCGCAACTGTTTGAGGATTATTCCGCCATGTTCCTCTTTCCACTCCCATGCATACTTGAGAAACTCCTCGCGGGAGATATCTTCCTTCTTGATGCCTTTCTCACGCAGACGGCCGACGACTTTATTCTCTGTGGCTATGGATGCGTGGTCGGTGCCGGGCACCCAGCAGGCGTTCTTGCCATCCATGCGTGCCTTGCGGATGAGCACGTCGTTGATTGTATTGTTGAGCACGTGACCCATGTGCAGGATCCCCGTAACATTTGGCGGGGGAATCACAATTGTATATGGCTCGCGGCTGTCGGGTTCAGAATGAAAAAAGTTGTGGTCCATCCACCAGGCGTACCACTTGTCTTCTACACTTGTAGGGTTGTATTTGGCTTCAAGCTCCATCTCTCTGTAATCTCTGTATTCTAATATCCTGCAAATTTAATCAATTCATCGTAAACTTTATGCACCGGAAAGCCCATTACATTATAAAAAGAGCCGGTAATGGATGTGCAGGCGGCATATCCTATCCATTCCTGGATGCCGTAGGCCCCCGCCTTGTCGAATGGTTTGCAGGTATCGATATAATATTCAATCTCTTCGTCTGTCAGCTTCCGGAAAGTGACCAGGGTCGTGTCAGTGACCGTTTCGCAATGGTTTCTGTCGCGCACCGTAACGGCGGTGATTACCTCGTGGGTGCATCCGGAGAGGCTGCGGAGCATCTCTACCGCCTCTTCCCTGCTGTGCGGCTTACCCATTATCAGGCTGTCCAGTAGCACCATTGTGTCGGAGGTGATAAGCATCTCATCCGGCTCCAGTTTGCGCCAGAAGCCCATGGATTTGCCCAGCGACATAGCCGCCGGCACCTCGCAGTGCGGCATATCCTCCGCAAACTTCTCTTCAAAGTTGTTACGGGTATCCACAGTAAACTCAATGTTCAGGCCGGCAAGTAGTTCCCTGCGCCTGGGCGAATTACTCGCCAAAATCACTTTTTTCCCGTGCAGATTCATATCTCGCGAAGTTACGGTTTTTGACCGACTATGCAATTATCTTTGCCTGACTTTCAGATATGAATGCCCATACAAGATGTTTCGTCCGTTTTTTGTATATTAGCAGCGAAAGTAAGAAGAAGGCCACAAGGGATTCAGACAATTATATCCGCAAATCTATCCTTCTATGCATACATACCAAACCATCGACATAAACGAATACATACGCACAGGAGAAGGCGGAACCGCCGTTTCTTATACGCATAAAACCAGTAATACCCTGGCCAAACTCTATAATCCCGGCTTCGAGGCCGACAGGGCGGCGGCGGAATTCCACACCGCCCGCACCGTCTTCGAGATGGGTATCCCCACCCCCGAACCTTACAGGCTGGTGACTGACGGGGGACGTTTCGGCGCTGAATATGAGCTCGTAAAGGGCAAACGCTCCTTCGCCCGCATAGTTTCAGAAGAGCCTGGGCGTCTGGAGGAAATTTCTCTGGCTTTTGCCAAGGCCGCCCGTGAGCTCCACTGCAAAAAGGCCGATACGGCCCGTCTGCGCTCCTATAAGGAGGTTCTTACTGAGTTTTATCGGGAAAAGGACCTTGTCCCTGAAGAATACAAACGGCGCGCCCTGGCGTTTCTGGAGAAAGCGCCGGAAGCGGATACCTGTCTCCACGGAGATTTACAGATAGGAAACATTATCACCGACGGGGACCGCACGCTGTGGATTGACGTGGGCGAGTTCAGTTACGGCGTCCCCCAATGGGATATATCCATTTTGTGGACGATGGCCCACAATATGAAATCTGACCGCTCGGAGAAACTATTCCACGTATCCCCCGAAACCTTCAACAAGCACTGGAATATCTTCCTGCCCGCCTACCTGGGGACAACTGATCCAGGCGAACTGGAGGCTTATACCAGGCGCCTCTTCCCTTTTTATGCCGCCAAGGTGCCCTATGTCTATGACATGGCCTTCCATACCTCCCTCCCGGAAGCGGGCCTGCAGAAAATTATTCAAATGTTGACTGATGCGTAAGTTATCTATCTTTTTCATAGCTTTCCTTGTATCGTCCACTGTTTTTGCGCAGCGGACACAAGCATCGCTTGACTGTGATCTTAATGAATGTACATATATGGTAAAATCTTTATTGGAAGAATTAAAGGGTCGTGATGTGGTCCTTTTCGTAGCTGACAAGGATGAGATTTCTCCTTCAGAGGTGCCTTTCCCTGTGGTTTTCACTGGAATGGGAAAGATGCGGATGTTCAGCAGCCTGGTTAAATGGCGTGAGTCTCTGCCTGAAGGACGGACACCGGTGGTCCTTAATATCGGCAGTGCCGGATCGGCCCGGTATCCAATCGGCACAATCGTCCGTTGCACCCGGATTTACAACGGCGGCTGCGAACTGGTACACGATTGCATCAATCTTGAGGGAAATGGCGCGAGCATCTTTTCCGGGGACTATTTTATGAGTACCCAGACTTTCAGTCCGGAGCAGGTGAAGGAACTCTCGCAGAAGTACGACCTCTTTGATATGGAGGCTTATGCGGCCGCACGTTTCTGCCAGATGTATGACATTCCGTTCTATTGCCTGAAGGCGGTCTCTGACAACCTGGACGGCAACCTGAAGGACTGGCGCAGCATCCTGGCCGATATCCGCGTGCAGTTTACCGAGTTGCTGAACGGGTTATAGAATACGGGCATTTGTTTTGTCTACAGGGAGACCATCAGTAATTCGCGGGCTATTTTGTGTAAGCCGCGTTCTATTTTCTTTGCCTGAGTGTCGGATATGTATGTATCTCCGCTTTTGTAGTGTCTCATCAAGCTCGTAGAGATGCCGACTCGTTCTGCAAACTTGGTTGCGTTCAGAAAATCGAAGGCGTTGAACAGGGAAGCGATATCGTATTTGTACACGAATGTCAAGTCACGCAGTTCTGCAGGTAATTCACGGCCTTGTTCCCGATAAAGTTCCTCAAGGTCTGAATACCCGGCCAACATCTCTTCTTTTGCCTCTTTCACTGTCGCTCCGCTGCCGTGCAAAACGGTCTTGAGATTATCTGTAAACACGGAGTATCCCGCTCCGTCCTTTTCAATTATTGCCAGTGTTTTCATAGTATTCGCTTCGTCTACAAATATAACACATTTTTGTGATACACCAAACGATTGAAGCACGTCCGCTTGTGGCAGATGCCCTGCTTGGGCGATATAGTGTTTTCTTCGAGTTTCTCGAAGACTCGTTCAGTATAGGCAAAAGGCAATCGTCGATCTCCTCCTTGTTGGTTTGAGATGCCAAAATGGCATTTCAAACCATAGTTTTCTTTTCCAAAATTATCCTTCTTTGCCATAACTGTTTGGTTTAGTGGTCTATAAATGTTGAAATCCATATTAAGGGTGAGGACAACTATGTTAAGGTCGCAAAAGGCGACCATAGAGAATGCCATTCCCTTACTATAAACGATATGCTTGTGAAGGGAGCCGCTCCCTAGAATTGGAAGGCTTACCACTCCTGATTTCATTACCGGCCGATTCAGACGACCGCCTGGCCAAAGCCAGTTTTCAAGCAGGATGATTTTATGCTTCGGGCAAGTCTTGTTTCCCGTTTTGGATCAGATGGTTTACAGGAAACTTTACAGAAAACTTTACAGGAAATTTTACAGAAGCGAGATGCCGAAATCGTCCGTATAATGAAAGAGAATCCCGAGGTAACAACATCGCAAATGGCAGAAGTGTTGAGGGTCTCCAGGCAAACTATTGCAACTAGAGTTAAAGTATTACAGGTGCAAGGCATTGTCCGGCGCATTGGCCCCGACAAAGGCGGACATTGGGAGGTTAGCCGATGAAATTCAACTTCAAAATACAGCAGTATCAGACGGATGCCGTCGAGAGTACCGTGGACATCTTCGCTGGACAGCCGTCAAGAGATGGTTTCCAGTACCGGCGGAATCTGGGTAAAGGCTTTACAAGTTAGTTCCTTTCGGAAGATGGCTTTGCCGGCTACATTGTTATTTGGTCTCGAAGAAACTCAGCATACCCTCAATGCTGCCGACCACTTTGTCGAAAAGTTTGTACATCAGGTCGGGCTCTTCCATCTTGGGGATATAGGCCACTACCCTCGGAGAAAAGGTAAACGCAAATCATTATATTTGAATAATAAATACACTGGCTATGGACAAGCACGCTCTCAGAATAGAAGTTTTTGAATCGACCTTGACTCTTCTGCGTCAGGGCTGGTATTTTGATGCACACGGAAAGAAGGTGGCACTGCCTGCGGTTGAGGATGTAATGGCCGCGGCAAAGATGTATCGTGAAAAGTTTGATGTGGCTTCTTTGCCTTCGGCCGGGTATGGGACTGAGGTGAGGGTTGAGAATGATGATTGTGTGCTGGTGGCCAAACGGCTGATTGATGCTGGTTACAATCCGGCGATGTTGAATCTGGCGGATCTGTACACGCCGGGCGGACTGGTGGAGTACGGCTCCGGTGCGCAGGAGGAGAATCTCTGCCGTAGGAGTAACCTGGTCTTGTCGCTATACCAGTTTTCTGATGCCAGAGTGCGGCAGTATCCGGATTTGGGGTTGGTGTCCAGGAAGGAGCAATATCCGATGGATGAACGGTTCGGCGGTGTGTATAGTGGCATTGTGACGTTTTTCCGGGGACCGGAGTCTGAAGGTTCGATGCTGGAGGACCGGGTGTATAATATCCCGGTGATTTCTGTGGCGGCGTTGAGCGGTCCACGCATCGGGGCGGACGGCCTGATGATGCCGCGCGAGGCGGAGATTACGCTGGAGAAGATGCGCACCATTTTCCGTATCGGCGTGGATCAGGGGCACGACTCCCTTGTTTTGTCGGCTATGGGTTGCGGGGCTTTCGCCAATCCGCCGGCGCATATCGCCAGGTTGTTCCATCAGGTCGTTGATGAGCCGGAGTTCAAGAGACGCTTCCGCCTGATTGATTTCGCCATCCTGGATGGCTATCGCACGGGGCTGCGCCACAATCCGGAGGGCAATCTGCTGCCGTTCCAGAGAGAATTCGGGGTGTTGTAGCTTTTCGTCTGTCCTTACCAGACGTAGATGCCGACCGGCAAGGTTTGCCGCACTCAGATTGGCAATCCGGTTTTCGCAGCGTCGGACAAGCTGTACTGAGGCTGCTTTTGAGCGGGTTCCGCAGACGCTGCCAGGGCAAAATGCCTCACAGCGTCGACAAAGTGGCGCTATATTACACTATAGGGCTCATTCGCGGACGCTGCGAAATTTGAGTTAGTATCGGAAAAGTATGTATTGCTGTCGCTGAATGAAGATATTTCAGTAGATTTGCGGTAAAGATGGAGATGCTCCTTTTTTCAACCCGCTAATAAACCTGATACATATATGAAAAAGTCAACTCTCTTTTTAATTGCAATTGCGTCGTTAATAATGGTCGCTTGCAACGCAACAACCGGATCTACAGTTTCTGTAAAGGATTTCGGAGCCATCCCCGATGACGGGATAAACGACGCTGACGCTCTGCGCAAGGCGGCGGAGTACTGCCGCACGCATGCAGGCACCACCCTGGTCTTCCCTGCCGGCGTCTATGATTTCTCTGACCCCGAGGCCGCAAAGATTGAGCGCGAGGCTATCGACGGCACCTATGGTTTTGGTCTGCAGGTGCAGCGCTACCTGTTCATCCCAACCAAACCGTACGTCACCGGGCTTGACTTTACAGGGGCGAAGGACCTTACCATAGAGGCCTATGGCGCCAAACTGATGGTAGAGGGCTGGATGGAAGTTTTGGCCTTTATCCGTTGCCAGAACGTCACAGTGAAAGGCCTTCAGATAGACTACAAGCGCCACAACAATATTGAGGCTAAGATTACAGATATAACCGGCGACACCCTTTATGCAGAATTCGACCCGGAATACTACAAATACAGCGACAAGCTGGTTCAGGGCCGCACAGAGTTTTACGACCCCGTAGCCGGGCAGTTCTTTGACTGCGACGGCGGTCTGGCCGGCAGTCCGGAACCTGGAAAGGTGCTGTTCAAGTACAAAAAGAACAACGCAAAGATTGGCGATATACTTATTATCCGCCACGGCGGTCACTACCGCCCCTGCTATATGCTACGCGAGAGCAAGGACGTAACGCTGAAGGATATCATTATCTACAGCTTCCCCGGCATGGGCGTCGTGGGCCACGAAACTGAGAACATCCTGCTGGACCACATCCAGATAATCCCCTACCCCGGCCGCTACACTTGCACCACCACCGATGCAACCCACTTCACCTCCTGCCGCGGCAATATCACCATCCAGAACTGCATGTTCCGCGGCTGCCTTGACGACTGCACCAACATCCACAATTACTACTGGTTCCCATATGCGCAGGAAGATCCCAACAAGGTAGAAATCCGTGTAGAGAAGGCCGACCTGCACGCCCAGTCGCTGGACTTTCCCCACAATGGAGACACTCTGAATCTTGTAAACCGCCGCACCCTGGAGCATCTTGACAAGTTTATAGTCAAGGCTGTTGATACCTCCTGGGTAGACTGGAAAGTTGTAGTTACACTTGACAAACCCATAACCCAGGCCCAGTGCGACAGCAATTATCTTTATAACAATACCTTTGCTTTCGCCAACATAGTTAATAACACCGTGGTGAGCAAGTCCGGCCGCGCATTCTTTGTAAAGGTGCCCCGCGCCTACGTTGGTTACAACAAGATTGTCAAGACCTCCATGCCCGCCCTTATGCTTGGCGGCGAGCTCTGGTGGCACGAGGCAGGCCCCATGCGCAGCATGCTGGTAGAGCACAATTACATTTCTGAGTGCAACTACATTTACAACTTCTTTAATACTCCCGACTGGGACGGCGGCGCGATATTCGTCTCCAGTGACGTGCTGGAGCACGGGCCGTATGTCAACACCGGCCTGGTTGTACGCAACAACGTCTTTGCCGGCAATTACGGCACAACCGTAGTGCTCAACGACTGCGAGAACTTCCAGTTCTACGACAATGTATGCGACGATTTCGGCATCAGGCAGATCCACTGCAACAACATCACCGTAGACGGCAAAGTTTGGGAATCAGAATAAACGACAATGAAGACCTTCCGCATAGCCATCATCTCTTTCCTGCTAGCCCTGCTCTGCACAACTGCATGGGCAAAGGCTATCAACGTGAAATCATTGGGGGCCAAGGCCGACGGCAAGACCATGGCCACCAAGGTTATCCAGAAAGCCATCGATCAGGTGTCAGCAGCCGGCGGCGGAAGTGTAATCATCTCCGGCGGCACTTTCCTCTCCGGCCCCATCGAGCTTAAGAGCGGCGTGGACCTGCATATAGATGCCGATGCAACGCTGCTCGCATCCCCTGATATCAAGGATTTCCCCAACCGTACCGATGCCAGGCATTACGACACCGATGCCCTGCCCCGCCGCCGTAACGCAGCCTTCATCTATGCCGACGAGGCGGAGAACATAGCCATTAGCGGCCGGGGCAGGATCGACTGCAACGGACAATACCACATCTGCCCTGTCCCCGACGACGAATACCGTGGCGGATGGCCTTTCAAACGTATTCACCCCACGGAGCAGACACTTCCCAGGGTGGTCTTCTTTGCAGGATGCAGGTATGTCACCGTGACCGACGTCACTATGGTCAACCAGCCTGCCGGATGGAGCTACTGGGTCCACGACTGCGATTTTGTCCACTTTGACCGCTGCAAGATACTGTCGGATATGCGCTTTCCCAACAACGACGGGATCCATATCAACTGCAGCAGGGATGTCACAGTATCTAACTGTATAATCGAGGCGGGCGACGATGCCGTCATAGTCCGCGCAAACAGCCGTTCGCTAAAGGAGCCCCGCATCTGCGAGAGGGTCGTCGTTACCAACTGCACCCTCAAGTCGTGGGCATACGCCATCCGCCTTGGGTGGTCAAACGACGGCCATATCCGCAACTGCATCTTCTCCAACCTTGTGATAACCAAGAGCTGGCTCGGCATCGGAATCGATTTTCCCCGCCCGGGCTACAACAACGACTTCGGTCTGGAATCTTCGCTGATTGAGGAGATCATCTTCTCCAACATCATTATGGACGAGATTTACGAATGTCCCCTCCATATGTACGTTTATCCCGACGAGTCCGTCAAGTTTGAGGGGGTCCGCAACATCTACTTCACCGACGTACATGCCCGTTCCCTCTGTGGTATAGAGATATTTTCACCAGAGGACCATCCTTACGAGAACCTGGTGTTCACCAATTGCTCTTTCACAAAGGTTCCGCCCAGTGTATTCACCCTGGACGAAGACACCCGGCGCCGCCGCGACGCAATGGGCGAAGGCGACTGCCGCGGCTCCCACATAGAGAACGTCAAAGGCCTCATCTTCAACAACACTGTGTTCAGAGAGTAGCCATCGACCCGATTCCTCCGGCCCGATGGCTTAAGGCTTCGCGTTTATTAGTTGGCATAATGTCCATATGCTGATATTATCAGAACTTCAACCACACTGTCAATTACCCTATACACTAGACGGTGTTCTTTTGTTATGCGTCTTGAATAAACAGACCCATTATAACCCTTCAGTTGTTCTACCTGGCCTGTACCAAACCTTGGGTGAATCCTTAGCTCTTCTATCAATAGCGACAGTTTAACAATAGACTGCGGAGAATGCTTATGTAACTTTTTGATATCCTTTTTGGCTTCCTCGGTAAAAACAATCGTATACATCAATCTTCACTAATCATTCGCCCCAAAAACTCATCCACTGTCTCTCCTTCTTTCATACGATGCACCTTCCCTGCCTCGTAGTCTGCAATACCTTGCTTGATCTTAGCATCAAGCTTCGATTCATCTATCAACATATCTTCGTCTTTTAATGGTATTAGCTTATAATTCCCGAATGTTCGGGATGTTATTACTACGTCATTAGTTCTGGCGAGGCTAAAATACTTGCGCTGATTCGCCCTGAACTCTCTGCTACTGACTACAACCATAGCTCCTGTTTTTGCAAATATAGCAAAAGGAGATAATGTACCAAAATGGTACACATTTATCCAGAGCTGAAGTCTTTAAGGCGGCTCTCGCTAAGTGGCAGCATTGCGGCCACAAGAAAAACAATCTTTTCATAATACCCCTTTTCAACACTATCTGCTGCCGCCGCCAAAGCCGCCGCCGGAGAACCCGCCGCCACCGCCTATGGACGAGAATCCGCCTCCACCGCTGCTACGGACGCTGCTGAGTTTAGCGGCGGCGTTGTTATATGCGTTGTTGGCGATGTTGCGGTTCAGATAGATGATACGCGACAGATATACAGGATCCATATCAATACTCTGTGCATAGCGCTCAAAATCGGTGGGGAACAGCTTCTTAAGCTGCTTTGCAACCTCATCTGCAATGCCGTACAACTGTGCAAACACCAGATAATCTTTCCAGAGTGCCACCTCCGGAACTTCCCGTTCGTTGTTAAGGGTGAAATCCTTAAGGAAGTTCTTGAACTGGATAACCTGCTGCGCCTTTTCGTAGCCATCTTCTGTACTGCGTCCGCGGCTGTCCAGGCGTCCCTTATCAACAAGATAGGTCTTTCCGCTATCCAGGGCCTTCTTTGGCCAGGCCAAAAAGCGTTCGTACTTCTTCTTTGACCACTTCTCAAACTCACCGTTCTCAAGTATCTGGTTGTCACCGGCAGCCTCCATCACCATCTGGAACAGTTCTCCCTCGCTGGGGTCGTAGAACAGCGATGCAGGATCCAGACGGAGATTGACACGCTTCGGATGCTTTTCATCCTTCTCCGGAACCGCCTTCTTTTCAAGTACCCACTTGAGGAACAGTGCCCCGATGAGGTCTTTGTTAAACTTGTGCTGCTGGAAGATGTCACCCTTGTCAAGGATGTAATAAGATGCGAACAGGTTCCCCTCCTGCGGCGGCTCCCGCCACCATCCGGTGACTTTGTTCACACCGTATATCTTTTTAGAAAGGGTACGACCGGTAATCTTTGCCCAGGTGAACCAGATACCCACGAAGAATGCGACCAGAACCGGAATCAGGACCAGGAAAAGGGCCACGATATCCAATTTATCGTCGTCATCGTTATAGTCGCTCCCCTTCATAGCCTTGTCCTGAAGCTTGGAGAAAGATTTGTCGTTGGATACCATGGGCTGAACCAGGTCTTTGTCAAAGCGGGCTAGTATGATGATCTTGCGCGACTTTGACATCGGCTCTGATGTTGTGCAAACAATTTTGCCATCCGTCACCTCAATATTGCCCTTGAAGCCAAAAGCCCACACTCTGACGTTTTCGCTGGTCCACTCCTCGCCGTCCGTGGCATTCTCTATTGTGACGCGAGCGTTTTGTATATTGCCGATTCCGGGATTTACAAACATAAAGTTGAATCCGTCATAATCGTCATAGCCCTGAACCAGATTGGCGGC
>JAFSUF010000064.1 GCA_017445425.1 Bacteroidales bacterium
AAAAGACAGTTTACCAGACCGTGGCCGGCGATTCTGAATGGGTACGCCTCGGCGGGCGGGACATCAATGCCCGCGCCTGGATATCCCGTTTCAACTTCTCCGGCGCCGACCAGGAGAAGAAATGCGGAATACTCTCAGGCGGCGAACGGAACCGCCTTCACCTGGCACTCACCCTGAAGGACGAAGGCAACGTGCTGTTGCTGGACGAACCCACCAACGACGTGGACGTGAACACCATCCGTGCCCTTGAGGAGGGCCTGGACGGTTTTGCCGGCTGCGCCGTGGTGGTAAGCCACGACCGCTGGTTCCTGGACCGTATCGCCACCCACATCCTCGCCTTTGAAGGGGACAGCCAGGTGGTATTCTTTGACGGCAACTACTCCGAATACGAAGAGAACAAGAAGAAACGCCTTGGCAACACTGAGCCCAAACGCTTCAAGTATAAGAAGTTGATGGAGTAAAGCCGGAATAACTAATTCTCAGAAATAGTCCTGGCTATTTTCTCTATGTTGAGACTGCGGGCCGAGGCATCTATTATATCTTTGTAGATACCGCCTTTCCTGTAAATTGAATCGGGATCGCCGCTCTCTTCTACCCGGCCGTTCCGGAGAGCATATACCATCTCACTGTCAATAATCTGGGATATGCTGTGGGAGATGATTATCACGGTACGGTCTTTCTTGATGGCATCGATGCTGTTCTTAATCTGCTCAGTTGCAATTGCATCCAGGCTTGCCGTAGGTTCATCCAGGAAGATGATCGGAGGATTTTTCAAAAACATCCGGGCTATGGCTATGCGCTGCTGCTGACCGCCGGAGAGGTCGCTGGCCTTCTGTTCAAACTGCCCGGGAAGAGCCATTATCTGGTCGTAGATATGAGACTTCCTTGCCGCCTCCACCACCTCTTCGTGGGTGGCTGACGGCTTGCCGTAGAGTATATTCTCCTCTATGGTTCCGTCAAAGATATGGTTCTTCTGCAACACCAGGCCGATGTTCTCACGCAGGTATTGGGTGTCATATTCGCACAAATCCACACCGTCCAGGGTAATTGTACCCTTTTGAGGCACATAGAACTTGTCAAGCAGGTTGACGATAGTACTCTTGCCGGCGCCGGAAAGGCCGACCAGGGCCGTGATCTTGTCGGGTTCGATTACCATATTCACCCCGAACAGCGCCTGGGTCCCGTTGGGATAGGTGAAATCCACATCCCGCAATTCAAATCTGCCACGGATACGCTCCGGACGGTAATTACCGGAAGGCTCCACTTCACTGTCAGAATCCAGGATAGAGAAGAACCCTTCTGCATAAATCAGCGCGTCGTTCACATCGTCAAAGATGCGCTGGAGCTGGGTAATGGGGGCTATCACATTGGAGAAGAGCATTACGTGGTACATAATCTTTCCGATGCTCATCCCCGGATAGCCAGTCAGTACCAGATAGGCCGTGAGGATGATTACCAGCACGGTGCCGACCTGCTTGACAAAACTCTTCACACCGGCATAGTAAAAACCCACCCGCCTGGTCTTCATCTGGTTCGCAGTCACCTGATTCTGGATATCGAGCTGCTTGGCGGTCTCTATCCCCTCGCGGTTGAAACTCTTGATTACGTTGATAGAATCGATTATGTTCTTGATACCCTGGCTTTTCGTCTCCAGATGACCGCGCATCTCGCGCCGCCACCCCTTGAGCCGCCTGGCCTGCCGGTATGTAATCCAGAAGTAAACCGGCACGATAGCGAGAGCGACCAGACCCACATAAACATTGGCCGCAAACATCAGTATCAGCGCCAGCAATGCGCTGGTGAACAGCGGCAGCAGGTCGATGAAGAAGTTCTGTACCGTGCGGGAGATGCTGCTCACACCCTGGTCTATCCTTGCCTGCACCTTGCCGGTGGCGTTTGCGTCCTGTGAAAAATAGGCCATCCGGAAGGTCAGAACCTTCTCTATGACGCTCTGTGCAAGGTCACGCGACACAAAGATCCGCATCCGCTCGCCAAAGTAATTCTGGGCGAAATTGATAACGGCAGAGAGGATCTCCTTGCCCAGAAGCACGACCGATATGATTGTGAGGATCCGCGCCGCGCTGGCCCAGGAGAAATCTGTGCCGATAAGGGCGTTGATGGCATCCACCGTACGGTCCAGCACGATGGCGTTCACCTGCGCCATCAAAGAGCCGATAAGGGTGAGTATCAGAGTGATAATCACCAGCCAGCGGTAAGGCCTGACAAACGGCCGGATATGCTTGAACAGCTGGAAGAGATTCACTGGAGGAGGTTATTGCATTCTGCCTTGTTTGCCCAGGTAACTGTCCTTAAAGCCAAGGAAGTAGAGCACACCGTCCAGGCCGATGGTATTGATACTCTGGCGGGCACTCTCCGCAACGCGCGGTTTTGCATGGAAGGCGATGCCAAGTCCTGCCGCAGAAAGCATCGGGAGGTCGTTAGCACCATCGCCCACCGCGATGGTCTGCTCAAGGTTGACCTTCTCCATCTGGGCAATCAGCTTCAGCAGGTCGGCCTTGCGGCGGCCGTCCACTATATCGCCCACATAGCGTCCCGTAAGTTTGCCGTCGTCGCCTATTTCAAGCTCGTTGGCATAGACATAGTCTATCCCGTATTTGCGCTGGATATATTCTCCAAAGTATGTAAAACCACCACTGAGTATTGCAATCTTATATCCGGCACGCTTGAGGACCTCCATAAGCCGGTCCACCCCCTCCGTAATCGGCATATTCTCAGCAATCTCCTGCATCACGGAGGCATCCAGGCCTTTCAGCAACGCCACGCGGCGACGGAAACTCTCTTTGAAGTCAATTTCACCGCGCATTGCACTCTCCGTAATTGCGGCCACCTGGTCGCCTACCCCGGCGCGTGCCGCAAGCTCGTTGATGCACTCTGTCTGCACCAGCGTGGAATCCATATCGAAACATATCAGACGCCGCATACGCCGGAACATATTGTCCCGCTGGAAAGAGAAATCGATGCCCATTTCGCTGGAAATATGCATCAGTTCCGCCTGCAACTTGTCATGGTCGTCCGGCACACCGCGGATAGAGAACTCAATGCAGCTGCGCACCGACGCATTGGACTGCTGCAGGCTCTGGCGTCCGGTAAGGCGCTTGATGGAGTCGATATTGAGACCGTGACTGGAGATGACCCTGGCCGCTGCCGCGATCTGCTTTGCGGAGAGACTGCGGGCTATGATGGTAAGGATGTAGCGGTTCTTGCCCTGGCGGCCGACCCAGTCCTCATAATCATCGTCCTTTACCGGCTCAAAACCTATGGCTACGCCCAGCTCGGTAGCCTTGAAAAGGAGCTCCTTCATCACCTGACCGGAACTGCGGGCAGATATACGGATAAGGATACCCAGCGAGAGACTGCTGTGGATGTCGGCCTGTCCGATATCCAGAATCTGGGCATCGAAACGGGCCAGGATATCCATCACCGATGCGGTGAGGCCGGCACGATCTTTTCCGGTGATACGGATCAGGATCTGCTCCATCTTTTTGGTCTTGGTCATTGTATATAAAAGTTAATTGCAGCCGCCTTCGCAACCACCCTCGCACCTGGCTTCGCCGCAGTTGCCACCCTGGCACCCGCCGCATTTATGCAAGCCGTTTTTCAACTCTTCTTCAGTAGCCTCGCGGACCTTGAGGATTTCACCTGTAAAGTGGAGGTCTTTACCTGCCATCTGATGATTGAAATCCATAGTGACGTGCTCCTCGCCCACTTTAACGACGGTGCCGGGCATCACGCCGCCGTCGGCGTTCATCATAGGGATCACATTCCCTTCAAAGAGAATCTCCTCTGCCAGATGGCCGTCCTGCATAAAGATGGTTTTGGGCAGGTCGATTATGGCACGCGGGTCGCGCTCCCCATAGCCTTCTGCAGCAGTCAGGCGGAAGTCAAACTTGTCGCCCACCGTCTTGCCCTCTATGTTAGCTTCAAATTTGGGCAGCAGATGACCGATGCCGAAGATAAATTCCAGGGGACGGGAGGCGTCGCAACTGTCCGCTATCTGTCCGTCCACCTCAAGTTCATATATCAAACTTACTACTTTGTTGTCACTGATCTTCATAAACCTTTTTGTCTAATTTGTGCAAATATATGGAAAAAATAGAAAAAGAGCGCAGCCCAGAGACGGGTTGCGCCCTTTAATTCAACGATATAGGCCGTGGCCTATTTGATATCGATCTGTTTTGTTGCCGCAGGTTGTACAACGACCTCTTTCTTAGGGAGATGTACATTCAGGACACCTTTCTCTACCTTGGCCTCAATCTTGTCGCAGTCGACATCATCGGGGAGAAGCAGAGTCTGCTGGAACTTCTCATAAGAGAATTCACGGCGCAGGTAGCGGCCTTTCTTCTTATCCTCTTTATGCTCTGATTTCTTCTCCATACTGATGTGGAGATAGCCCTCGTTATCCACGCGGACATTGAAATCCTCCTTGTCGAGTCCCGGTGCGGCAAGTTCCACATCGTACTCTTTTTCGTTTTCAATTACATTGATTGCAGGAGCCGTATAGTTGGTCCTGGCCATCCAGCTGTTGTCGAAAAAGTCATTGAAAATGTCCGGCAACCAGCTATCTTGTGTTCTTCTTACAGGTAACATAGTTCAAAAACTTTAATCGTTCCGGTTTCACAACCCTCACGGGCCATTATTCCCGGGACCCCTTGCGGAGTCGACATAAGATAAATCAAACTTGGTGCCAGCAGCATAAAATGGACATATTGTCACCGTCTGCTGACAATATGTCCAACAAAATGCTAACTTTGCATGGTAATAATCAGAAGAATATGACAACCATAACTCTATCGACCGCGTTGATACGGCTTTTGGTGAGCCTTGTACTGGGGGCGATGATTGGGTCGGAGCGCCAGCTGCACCATCATCCTGCAGGATTCCGCACATTCACCCTTATTTGCACAGCATCCACGCTGGCAATGATAGTCTCCATTTATCTCTGCCAGTCCAATACCGACCTGCTGAACGGCGACCCTGGCCGAATTGCGGCATCGGTACTCACCGGCATCGGTTTCATTGGCGCCGGATTGATTCTTAAGGGTAACGACGGGGTGTCGGGACTTACCACTGCCGCCTGCATATTCTCATGCGCGGTTATAGGGCTTGCTGTCGGAGCCGGCATGCTGCTGCTTTCTGCAATCAGCGCAGTTGCCGTACTCATTATCCTCTGGTCGTCATATTTCACCAAGCGCAAGGATTAAGAGAAACCGCAGTTGTAAGCGGGCTTAATTTGTTTCCGGGATTATTATCTGGTATGCCTTGCCAGACTGATTGGTGAGCTTGTCTGAGCGCAGCCAAAGGTTTGCCCGTTTGAGGGCCGCGTAGCTCACGCCATTCTTCTTTGCAAAATCCACCAGCGAAGGTACAGGGCCGGTTACGGTAACAGTCTTTGCTGGGCGGCGGTATGGATAGAATTCAGAAGGGTCAATCACATACCCAAACCGCTCCGGATGCTCCATGAAAAGTTTGGCGGTGAGTATGCGGAACATATAGCGTGATGTCTCTTCCGGGAGGTAGAGATTCATGGCACTCTTCTCTTTCTGATCCTGGAGCCGTTTGGAGATACCCGCCTGCCCTGCATTGTAGCTGGCCGCTACGGTCATCCAATCCCCATAGCGCACGTATGCCTCTTTGAGATATTTGCAGGCAGCTATGGTCTCTTTCTCGATATTGTAACGCTCGTCCACCTCATCGTTTACCTCAAGTCCGTATTGCTTTGCGGTGGCCTTTGTAAACTGCCAGAGCCCCGCAGCGCCGGTCACGGAAACCGCCTTGGGGTCGAGGTTACTCTCAATCACCATGAGGTATTTCAGATCCTCAGGGATCCCCTTCTCCATAAGTATCGGCACAATCTGGGAGAAGTAGCGCAGGCTCCGCTTGAGCATCAGGCTGGATGTGGTATGCATGTATGTGAAAGCCATCAGTTCACGGTCCATCCGCTCATACAGGTCGTCGCGGTCAAAGGTAATACGCTCGCCCGCAAAATCCACATAATCAGGGACTGAAGGGGCCTTGGGATGGAGAGGGATTTCCTGGGCCTTTACGATGGTAAAAGCAAATGCGCAGATGAGAATCAGAATTATTTTTTTCAAAGCGGCTTGGTTAATTAATGCATCTCTGCAAGGATGTTATATACTGTTCTGTTTTGTATCTTGGTAAGGGTGTCCTTGCCACCCTCTGCAATCATGGACGCAGGGATGGTGGAGTTGTCAAATATCATCCATTTGTCCACTATAGGGATATACATGTGGATAAGGTTAACAATACCCTGCACATAGCGGCGGCGGACAGTAGGTTCAGAGACGTTGTGTCCGCCTGAGGCTACCCGCCGGGCCACGCGCTCAACGGCGAGGTCGGGAGAGTTGAGCCAGAAATAGATAAGTATCACTACATAACCAAGATTTTTGGCATCCTCTATCACCCTCATCAGACTCCTGGTGGCAAGGGTGGTCTCGACCCCGAAATCGGCACGCTTGTCCAGCAACTCGTTCATCCTTTCAAGCATGATACGGCTGGCACGGATGGCGGCTGCCTCCGGTTTGTTCGGAGAAAGGCGCTCTGCAATCTCGTCGGAATTGACGCACTCCCTGAGGCCGAACATCTCGGGTAAAATGGTATAGGACGCCGTGGTTTTGCCAGCGCCGTTACAACCCGATATGATATACAACTTGGGCATTCGGCCTCTTTATCCGGCCAAATATACTAAAAAAATGCCAGATGGGTCACTTGCGGGTCACACCGTAGCCGAACAGGGCAAAATCGCCCATACAGGGATCTCCGGGGAAAATCTCAGACAGGCCGGCGGTTATCTCAAGGGCGGTCTTTATGTCTGCGCTGTTGCGGTCGGTGAGCTCCATCTCACGGGCGACGGTGTGTACGTGGACATCCAGCGGGATGATAAGGTCAGCGGGAGAGGTGTTGCGCCACAGTCCCAGATCGACCTTACCGTCACGGCGCACCATCCAACGGCGGAGCATATTGATCTTTTTGTTGGCCGCGTGAGGGTCGCTCTTGCGGCAGTATATCCGGGTGCGGAAATCCTCCACGGAGAGACTCTCAAGGGTTTCATTATTCTCGTAGTACCGTTTGAGTGCCGCGCAAATGTCGGCAAACTCACTCCACATCACGGTGCGGTGGAGCGAGCAGGGTTCGCAGCGATAATCTCCGCGCATAACGTAATCGTAAGGCTTCCAGCCCATCTCGTCAAGCGCCCGGCCGCAGTCGCGCACTATCATCACCCTCCTGCCCCACGCCAGATGGGCGGCGATTACCGCAGCAATCTCCACATCCTGCAACACACATTCTCCACGCCGGTACATCTCTGCAAAACGGGTCGGAAAGGCAATCGGATCCTCCTTAAAATAGACAGGGTCGTTATACTTCTGCGCGTATTCCCGCAGTATCGTTGCATTCTTATTCATACCCCTAAGATAGTGATAATAGTACAACCGACAAGCGTCGCGCAGGCAGAGGTCGGCACTTACCTCCAGAAACTTCCGTTCGCTATCGATTTATTCTCGCCATCAGGCGATAGCGAAGGCTGGGCAGGGCAGGATGTGTAATAGCAAAGCCGTAGCGGCGGGTTCGGGCAGAGCCCGTCAATATCGAGGGCACGGGCGCCCACGGTTTCTTTCAGGTAAGTGCCGCCGCAGCGTAGCGACGCCTCTTTACCGATGTTATAGCAGACTTTGACCGACAGTGTCAATAACGTCCAGAGAATTGGGAGGTTATGCGCATTTAGGCCCTTTTTGTCAGTAACGTCCGTGTTTATGGGACGTTATCAACACTTCGAGGAAATTGCCTAAAGCCTATCCCTTATATAACGGGCAGCCCTTGCAGCCGGAGCCGGATTTGGAGCATGCCGAACACGTCGGTTTCTTCTTGAAGAAGATGCGATAAATCGCGAAACCGACGGAGGCAGCCACGATGGCGTATGCTATTATGTTAAGAATCATTTACAGGACCATTGCAAGATGATATACCCCGAATGCGGCGAGCCATGCGACGGCAAGGGTGTAGATAATCACGAACCACGCCCATTTGCGGCCGGCCTCTTTTGCTACGGCACTCACCGCCGCAATGCACGGGAAGTAGAGCAGTACGAAAATCAGGAACGACCATACCACAGGCTGGGTGAACACCTTGTTGCCTTGGGAATCCACAGCACGCTGCAGTGCGCCGCCCACCGACGCCTCCTCCAGTTCTGCCCCATCGGCAGAATAGAGCACGCCTAAGGAAGAAACCACGACCTCCTTGGCCGCAAATCCCGTGAGCAGGCTCACGCTCATCTTCCAGTCGAAACCGAGTGGCGCAAAAGCAGGCTGGATGGCCTTGCCGATCTGACCGATATAAGAACTAGCCGTGTGCTCCGCCTCGCTCTGCCCCTCCTTTGCGCGGGGGAAATAACCCAGGGCCCAGATAATGACGGAGGCGGCCAGGATAACAGTACCCATCTTCTTGAGATACTGGGCACTCTTGTCCCACATGTGGCGCAGGGTATTGCGAGCGGTGGGGAAACGGTACGGCGGCAACTCCATCACGAACTGGTCGGAGACATTCCTGAACACCAGCTTGTTCATAAGTAAAGATGTAAATACCGCCACCAAAACACCTGCAAGATACAGGCTTATGAGCACCAGCGCCTGATTCTTCTTGAAGAATGCGGATACGAACAGCAGGAAAACCGGCAGCCTTGCGGAGCACGACATGAACGGTATGGTGATGATGGTAAGTATCCGGTCTTTGCGACTCTCCAGGGTGCGGGTGGCCATTATAGCCGGGACACTGCAACCGAAGCCGATAATATACGGGATGAACGATTTCCCGTGCAGGCCAATCTTGTGCATGAGCTTGTCCACTATGAAAGCTACACGAGCCATATAGCCGCTGTCTTCAAAGAACGATATGAATAGGAAGAGTATCAAGATGTTTGGCAGGAACACCAACACCCCGCCTACCCCGGCGATTATACCGTCCACAACCAGGTCGCGAAGCATCCCTTCCGGCATAATGCTCCCCACCCAGTTTCCAAGCGCCGCAATGCCGGCCTCCAGCCATTGCTGCGGATACGCACCGATAGAGAATGTCGCCTTGAACATCAGCCACAGCAGCAATATCAATATCGGAATACCCAACCACTGATGGGTAAGGATGGAATCCAAAGAGTATTTACGCTTCTTATTGTCCTTCTCTGCAGGAGTGAGGGTCTCGCTGAGCGCACCTTTGATAAAGCCATATTTCAAGCCGGAGATTATGCTTTTTATATCGTCTCGATACTCTTTCTGAAGCTCGTCACGTACAGTATCACATGTTTGTTTTATCGCCTTATAATTTGGGTATTTACCCATCATACCGTGAGTAACGCTATCATTCTCTATCAACTTAAGCGCTACATAACGTCCGTGATACCGGTCCCGTATCTGAACGTTCTCTTCCACCAGTTTCTTTACCTTGCGGATGGAACTCTCCACGTTATCGCCGTAGTTGATATGGATATGCTTGCTCCCGGCGGTGTCACAATACACCTCGACAATTTTGGCCAGCACATCATCTATCCCCTGCCCCGTGCGGGCTACTACCGGCACTATGGGGAAGCCGAGCATGCGGGCCAGGCTGTCATAATCCAGCTTGTCTCCGCTCGAGAGCAACTCGTCGTACATGTTAAGGGCCATCACTATGCGCGGGTTCATGTCAATCAACTGGGTGGTGAGAAACATATTCCTCTCCAGATTACCGGCATCCACAATGTTCAGCACCACATCGGGCTTCTGTTCTACGATGTAATTGCGCACATATATCTCTTCCGGTGAATATTCAGTAAGGGAATATGTACCGGGCAGATCCACCAGATCGATAGTATATCCGTCATGGAAAAAAGTGCCGACCTTGGATTCTACCGTAACACCGCTATAATTTCCCACCTTCTCGTGCAATCCGGTGGCAAAATTAAAAAAGGATGTTTTGCCGCAATTGGGATTGCCGACCAGGGCCACCCTGATATGCCGGGTAATCTGCTCCACTTCAGAAGCCACATGCTCCTCAATGGTGCCGTTGAAATTGAAATCGGGGTGGCTGCTCTCGTCAAGAGAAACAACCTCAATATTCTCCGCCTCGCTATGTCGCAGCGATATGTGACTCCCAAGTATCTCATATTCTATGGGATCTTTCAGGGGGGCCATTTTTAGGACCTTGACAGTCTGCCCCTTTACAAAGCCAAGTTCCATTATGCGGTTCCTGAATCCACCGTGACCGTGAATCTTGGCTATCACACACAGCCCTTTTTCGGGAATGTCCGCCAGCGTCAGGGATTTCTCTTCTTCCATATCTCTTGTGTAATAGGTTTGCAAAAATAGTTAAAAATAGACTACTGTAGCGCCCTCATGGCATTGAGTATCGCCAGGACAGTGACTCCGACATCTGCAAATACCGCCATCCACATGGTGGCTATGCCTGCGGCGGCAAGAATAAGCACGAGAAGTTTGATACCGATGGCGAACCAGGTATTCTCGCGGGCAATCCGGATGGTTCTGCGGGCGATTAGCACAGCCTGCGCCAGCTTTGACGGCTTGTCATCCATCAGTACGACATCGGCAGCCTCAATCGCCGCATCGCTGCCAAGGGCGCCCATCGCGATGCCGACATCGGCACGGGCCAGCACAGGGGCGTCGTTGATACCGTCGCCGACGAAGGCGAGCTTGCGGCCGCGGGCCATGCCGCCCAGCAGCATCTCAACCTTGGCAACCTTATCGGCCGGCATCAGCCCTGCGTAGCACTCGTCAATGCCCAACTGACTGGCCACTGAAATGCCAACTGCCTCGCGGTCTCCGGTCAGCATCACCGTGCGGGATACTCCGGCCGCCTTGAGCGCTGTCATAGCCTCTGCAGAATCTGCCTTTATGCGGTCAGAAATAACTATGTGACCGACATATTCTGAATCGATGCAGACATGGATAATTGTCCCCTCCTTGTGGCAGGCATGCCAGTTTGCACCGCAGGCCTCCATCATTGCGGAGTTGCCTACGCACACGGCGCGACCGTTCACCAATGCCTTGATTCCCTTGCCGGCCACCTCTTCCACATTCTCCACACGGCAGTCATCATTCTCCTCGGGATATGCTGCGCGCAGGGATGCTGCAATCGGATGTGTACTGAACCGCTCCACATGCGCCGCAAGATGCAGCAATTCCCGCCCTTCAATAATCTCCGGATGCACAGCAGTCACCTCAAAGACACCTTCTGTAAGGGTTCCGGTCTTGTCAAACACAACTGTATCGAGCTTTGATAGTGCTTCAAGATAATTTGAGCCCTTTATCAGGATGCCTTTACGGGAGGCGCCGCCGATGCCTCCGAAGAAACTCAGCGGAACGCTCAGTACCAATGCGCATGGGCAGGAAACCACCAGGAACATCAGCGCCCGGTAGAGCCATGTGGCAAAGTTGCCGCCAAACAGAGGGGGAACTATTGCCAGCAACAGGGCAGCCACAACCACTATCGGAGTGTAAACCTTTGCGAAGCGGGTGATGAAGTTCTCACTGCGCGACTTGCTATCGGCAGCGTGCTCCACCAGTTCCAGTATCCTGGATGCGGTAGATTCACCAAACGACTTGGTCACACGCACCCGCAGCACTCCGCCCAGATTGACGCAACCGGAGTAGATATCTTCACCTTCTGCAACCTTGCGCGGCACGCTTTCCCCCGAAATAGCCACGGTATCGACTGAAGATGTCCCCTCAATCACAACGCCGTCCATAGGCACCTTTTCACCCGGTTTGATAACGATGATAGCACCTATCTGTACGGAGTCCGGGGATACCACCTCAACACTTCCGTCTGTCTCCAGATTTGCCGTATCGGGGCGGATGTCCATCAGGTGCGCTATGCTGCGGCGGCTGCGCCCCTCAGCAATGGTCTCGAACAGTTCACCTATCTGGAAGAACAGCATCACGAACACAGCCTCCGCGAACTGAGGTTCCGCCTCCGGCAAGAAACCTATGCAGAGCGCGCCTGCCGTGGCGATGCCCATCAAGAAGTTCTCATCCAGCGCCTCGCCGTGAGAGAGCCCCTCTGCAGCCTCTTTCAAGGTATCGAAACCCGCAACCAGATACGGCACCAGGAACACCAGAAGCAGCTGCCAGGCAGCAAGATTGCAGCGTTTTTCAATGATTACAGCGACAGCCAGCAGCAAAGACGACACCGCTATGCGTATTATAGTCTTTTTTACCGACCCCTCTTCTGAATGATATTCTTCGTGGAGGTGATGTTCGTGTGCCATATCTTCAATACCATTTTATGGCACAAAGATATGGGACTGGCTGTGCAACTGAGTTGCAAAAATCTTTATCGGCGGCAGTCCGGGCAGATTCCTGTCACCATATAGTTGACAGATTCGGCCTGATAACCATCCGGCAGGGAAACCTCCGGCACGGGTATATTCTCCAGACAGAAGGTCTTGCCGCAACGGCTGCAATAGAAGTGGATATGGGCGTCATCGTCACGGTCGTCAGAACAGCTGTGACACAATTCATAGCGGATCCCGTCACCTCCGTCCGGCAGGACGTGCACCATATGCCGCTCGCGGAACAGGGCCAGGGTACGCGATATCACGCTTTTGTCCACACTCTCCAGCTGCGTCTCTATCTCGGTCATAGAGAGCGGCCTGTGCTCCTTTACAAACGCATTGACAATCATAATGCGGTTAGGGGTGGGCTTCACCCCGTGGTGCATCATCAAATCTATGATATCGGTCTGGCTCATCTAGCGCAAATGTACAAAAAAGCCGGCCACGCGGGCCGGCTAGATTAAAAAACCATACACCCGGTTAGTACCCGAATATCTCCTCGCTGGTGAGGAACTTCACGGGGCCGAGAGTGCTGAGGAAGTCGATATCGATATCATTACGGTCACCGAGGACGCCGTAGAAATATTTACGGTCCTTAACCCACTCCTGCTGGTAAGCCACAACGTCATCTATGGTCATATCCTGGACTTTCTCAAAAAGTTCGCGGTCCATAGGCTCGTCGAGACCCATATCACGGCAGTCGACATATTCGCGGATCACATCGATACCGGTGGTGCGCTCAGTGCGCAGGCGGGTGATGATGGCATCCTTTGCAATGGCAAATGCGTTCTCGCTTACGGGCATATTGTTGATTATCTCCGCAAATGCCTCCACAGCCTGCTGAAGCTTGTCGTTCTGAGTAGCGATAAAGGCTCCGTAGAGATACTTGCCGTCGCTGTAATGAGGCCTCTGCATTGTTGCCTGGGCAGAATATGCAAGGCCGCGGGCCTCTCGCATCTCCTGAAATACCACCGCATTCATACTGCCGCCAAAATACTCATTATAGAGGGAGCGTGCAGGGTCGCCCTCGCGGTCAAACTTGCGGTCATCCACAGAAATCTGATAGTAGTATAGCTGACGTGCGTCATACTGGGCAAAGAATACCTTGCTTTCATCGGCTGTGATGAAATCATCGAAGTGCTTTACAAGCGGCTCTGGATTCTCCGCGATGGTGTGGTTCGCAGCAAGGCAGGCCTTAACATCGGCTTCCTTGTCAGGTCCGTAGTAATAAATCTCGTGCTGCTTGGTAACCAGGTCGCGGATAGCGCCAAGAATCTGCTCGGAAGTAACTGCAAATGCCTCCTCGTTGGTAAGGATGGTCTTTTTAATCTTTTCTGGACCAACGGCGATATAAGAAACCAAAGCCTGGAAGTTGGCGCGCTGGTTCATCTTTCTGTTCTGACGGGACTTTAGGATGTCGTACTTGGCGTTCAGGAGGATATCCTCATCGGGCTGGGCATTGGCGATCAGGTTCTCCACAAGGGCAATGGCCTCGCCCATATTCTCCTTGAGACCGGTGATGGAGATAGTGAAGGTATTGTCGCCGCACATGAAGTTGTAGTCGCATGCGAGCGAGTACATCTTGCGCGCAATATCCTGAGCGCTCATTGTATCAGTTCCAAGATAATTCAGGTAGTCACCCACATAAGAGAGAACCGGGTTGTCATTCGCGCCGCAGTTGAATACGAACTGTACTGTGAATATGTCGTTCAGGGTATTCTCCTTGTAAATCAGATCCACGTTAGCAGCCACATTGCTTATAGACAGATCCTTTGAGAAATCCAGGAACACGGGCTCGATAGGCTTGGGGACGTTGGCTACGATCTCCTTGAGGAAATCGCTGGATGCGTCGCGGTTCATAAAGATAGGTGTGATTGCAGGAGCAGATATCTTCTGTACGTTGGGATCCTCCCCTACACGCTTATATACTATGGCGTAGTTGTTTTGGCAGAGATATTTATTTGCAAACTCCACAACATCCTCCTTTGTCACCTTTTCGATTTCCGAGAATCCCCTTACGACATCCTTCCAGTCTATGCCGTAGCCAAAGGTGTATGCAAACTGCAAAGCACGGTTGCTGTTGTCGGCAAACTGGCTCTGCTGCTGAAGACGGGCGTTGTTGATGCAGGATGTAACATCTTCTTCAGTAAAGTCGCCGGAGCAAAGTTTTGCAATCTCGGCGAGTACGATATCACGCACGTCTTCCAGCGTCTGGCCCTCCTTGGGACGGCCCATTGCCATCATTGCACCGTAATCGGGCTGCATATTTGCATAAGCATATACACCAAGAGCCTTCTGCTGCTGGTTGACGTCGAGGTCTATGAGACCTGCCGTACCGTTGTAAAGAATGGAAGAAGCAATCTCTGCGATGGGATCAATCTCCGGATTAGCGGCCACGCCGGGGAGTCTCCAGGCCATAGTCACGCTCTCTGCTTCAAGGCCGTAAACTTCCTTCACAACAGGCTCGGTTATATCCGGCTCAGGCTCAAAATGAAGCTCAGGAACCTCTTTAGGCTGCATTCCGCCAAAATACTTTTCTATGATCTTGACAAAGCTGTCCGGGTCAAAGTCTCCGCTTACACAAATTGCCATATTGTTGGGCACATAGTATGTGTCGTGGTACTGCTGGACAAGCTTGATAGAGGGGTTTTTGAGGTGTTCCTGGGTACCGAGTACAGTCTGGGTACCATAGGGGTGATGAGGGTACAGGGCTGCGTCAAGAGCCTCGTTTACCTTGCGGTTATCCTGGGTCAGCGACATATTCTTCTCTTCGTAAATGGTCTCAAGTTCGGTATGGAAACCGCGTATCACCGAGTTCTCGAAACGGTCTGCCTGGATCCTTGCCCAGTTCTCGATCTGATTGGCCGGGATGTCCTCGACGTAGCAGGTCAAATCCTGGGAGGTGAATGCGTTGGTGCCGGAAGCTCCGATTGCTGCCATCAACTTGTCATACTCGTTGGGAATGGAGAGCTTGGAGGCCTCGTAGCTGATTGAGTCAATCTTGTGGTAGATAGCCGCACGCTCCGCCTCGTCGCTAGTGGCACGGTAAACCTCAAACAAGTCTGCAATCTCATCCAGCATCGGCTTCTCTGCCTCATAGTCACTGGTGCCGAACTGCTTGGTCCCCTTGAACATCAGGTGCTCAAAGTAGTGGGCCATACCGGTGGTCTCCGCGGGGTCGTTCTTACCGCCGACACGCACGCAGATAGCGGTTTGCATGCGGGGTTCATCCTTATTCACGGACATGTAGACCTTAAGTCCGTTGTCAAGGGTGTAAATCTTGGTTTTCAAGGGGTCTCCCTCGTAAGTCTCGTACTTATTGCACGAAACCAACGCGAGCAGGACCATTACAAATAACAGACTGATTCTTTTCATTTTATGGATGGTTTATATATTTTATGGCGCAAATATATATATATTTTAGTACCTTAGCCGCGCTTTTTAACAATTCATGTTTCTATGCCTTTCATTTCGAAACGCGGCGATTTGATGCCGGCCTCCCCTATCCGACGCCTGGCACCCCTTGCAGACGCAGCAAAAGCCCGCGGAATACACGTCTATCACCTCAACATCGGACAGCCGGATTTGCCGACGCCCCAGGTTGCAATTGACGCCATCCGCAACATCGACCGCACCATATTGGAATACAGCCCCAGCCAGGGCTACCGCAGCTATCGCGAGAAACTGGTCGGCTACTATAAGAAATTCAACATCGACGTCACTGCCGATGATATCATAATCACCACCGGCGGCAGCGAGGCGGTGCTTTTCGCATTCCTGAGCTGCCTCAACCCCGGCGACGAGATTATCGTCCCGGAGCCTGCGTACGCAAATTACATGGCCTTTGCCATATCTGCGGGGGCGGTTATCCGCACCGTGACCACCACCATTGAGGAGGGCTTCTGCCTGCCCAAGGTGGACAAATTTGAAGAACTGATTAACGAGCGCACCAAGGCAATCCTCATCTGCAACCCAAACAACCCGACCGGCTACCTATATACCCGCAAGGAGATGGAGCAGATCCGCCAGCTGGTAAAGAAATACGACCTCTACCTCTTCAGTGACGAGGTTTACCGCGAATTCGTATATGCCGGCACGCCGTATATCAGCGCCTGCCACCTTCAGGGGATAGAGCAGAATGTGGTGCTGATTGACTCAGTATCCAAGCGTTATTCCGAGTGCGGTATCCGCATCGGCGCACTTATCACAAAGAATAAAGAGCTCCGCAAGACGGTGATGAAGTTCTGCCAGGCACGCCTGAGTCCGCCGCTGGTGGGCCAGATTGCTGCAGAGGCATCCCTGGAAGCTCCTGAAGATTATACCGCAGAGGTTTATGAGGAGTACCTTGAGCGGCGTAAATGCCTCATCGACGGCCTCAACAAGATTCCTGGCGTTTATTCCCCCATCCCGATGGGCGCATTCTACACCGTGGCCAAACTCCCGGTGGACGACAGTGACAAGTTCTGCCAGTGGTGCCTGGAGAGTTTCGAATACGAAGGCGCCACTGTGATGATGGCCCCCGCAAGCGGCTTCTACACCACGGAAGGGGTCGGCCGCAACGAAGTCCGTCTCGCCTACGTCCTCAAGATAGAAGACCTCAAGAAGGCCCTTGTAGTTCTCCAGAAAGCCCTGGAGGCATATCCAGGGCGCGTAGATTAGGCCTTGGGGGTATTTGTGAAAAACACCGGCCACTTACACACCTGTTCTACGCGAGTGTAAAACCAAACGTTGTGGCAGGTCGGGGCAAATTGGTCTGACCGGCCACGTGAATATTATTTACAAGGCGATGTGAGTTGAACTGATGTGGCAGGTGTTTTTCAAAACAGAATGAACCAATGACAGACGGTAAAACAATAATCCTCGGTATTGAGTCCAGCTGCGACGACACCTCGGCAGCCGTGCTCAGTGACGGTGTGCTGCTGGCCAACGTCATGGCCTCGCAGGAGGTACACCGCAAATACGGCGGCGTTATCCCGGAGCTGGCCTCCCGCGCACACCAGCAGAACATCCTGCCGGTAGTGCAGCAGGCTATAGAGCAGTCCGGCGTGAAGATGGAAGATGTCGATGCCATCGCATATACCCGCGGCCCGGGCCTGCTCGGCAGCCTGATAGTGGGTACATCTTTTGCCAAGGGGCTGGCCATCGCAACGGGCAAACCCATGATCGAGGTCAACCACCTGCAGGGGCACATCCTCTCCCACTTCATCAAGGTTCCCGGGCGGGAAGTGGACCATCCGCAGTTCCCGTTCCTGGCGCTACTGGTTTCCGGCGGCCACACCCAGATTGTCCGCGTAGACGATTATCTGGATTTCACCGTTCTGGGGCAAACCATAGACGACGCCGTGGGCGAAGCTTTTGACAAATGCGCCAAAATGCTGGACCTGGGCTATCCCGGCGGCCCCATAATTGACCGGCTGGCCAAGGAGGGCGACCCTAAGCGATTCCGCTTTGCAAAGCCCAACATAGAGGGCTTAAACTACAGTTTCAGCGGCATTAAAACATCTCTGTTATATTACCTCCGAGATGCGCTTAAAGAGGACCCGGACTTCATAGAGAAGAACAAGAACGACATCTGCGCCAGCTTCCAGAAAGATCTCATCGACATTCTGATGAAGAAGCTGAGACGCGCCACCGAGATTACCGGCATCAAGGATATTGTTGCCGGCGGCGGCGTGGCAGCCAACAGCGCTCTGCGCGGTGCCATCACCTCAGAAGGCGAACGCCGCGGCTGGAAAACCTTCCTGCCGGAGCTGCGCTTCACCACAGATAATGCCGCAATGATTGCCATTGTCGGCTACTACAAATACCAGAAAGGCATCTTCTGCCCTCTTGACGCAGCCCCGATTTCTCGCGCAGCCGACTATAATCTATGAAGATTTTCGAGGCCGCATACCCTTTGAACCATAAACCGACGGAAGAGGAACTGCTCTCCGCGGCAGCCCGTGCGTGCGGCGTTCCGGCCCGGAAGATCAAGCGCTGCGACATAGTCCGTCGCTCCCTTGACGCCCGCGGGCAACTTGTTTACAGATACCAGATCAGAGCCCTTGTAGAGGGCGACGAACCTCTCAAAGAATACCGCTTCGATTATAAAAACGTCGCATCGGCACGCCCCGTCATCATTGTCGGAGGCGGCCCTGCAGGCATGTTCGCGGCCCTGACCCTGCTCCAGCGCGGCCTCAAACCGATAATCCTTGAGAGGGGCAAAGACGTACATGCCCGCAAGCGCGACATCGCCGCCATCAGCCAGAAGCAAACCGTCAACCCCGAATCAAACTACTGCTTTGGAGAAGGCGGCGCAGGCACATTCTCCGACGGCAAACTCTACACCCGCAGCAACAAACGGGGCGATGTATACGAAGTTCTGCACCAGATGGCAGCCTTTGGCGCGCCCGAGAGCATACTGATTGAGGCACGCCCCCATATCGGCAGCGATATTCTGCCGCGAATGGTGGAGGGCATCAGGGAATGCATAGTTTCTCACGGTGGCGAATACCATTTTGAGGCACATGTTACCGACATCAAGCCTCTGGCAGCCGGTAGCGACCGCTGGGAGGTAATATGCGACGGCGGCCTCACGTTCAAGGCTCACGATGTGATACTGGCCACCGGCCACTCCGCACGCGACATATACAAACTCTTCTACAGCAAAGGCTGGGCCCTCGAAGCCAAGGATTTTGCACTGGGCGTGCGTGCGGAGCATCCGCAGAGTCTCATCAACCAGATACAATATCACGGCCGCTGGCAGCCCGGCATACCCGCCGCAGAGTATTACATCGCGGAGCAGGTAGATGGCCGCGGCGTCTTCTCCTTCTGCATGTGCCCAGGCGGCATACTTGTTCCCTCTACAACCGAGAACGGCGCCCTAGTGCTCAACGGCATGTCCAATTCCCAGCGCAACGGAGCGCTGGCCAATGCTGGCATTGTGGTTCAGGTTTCCGCCTCCGATGTCCCTGAATACGCCAAATACGGCACATTCGCCCTGCTCGAATTCCAGCGCGAACTGGAGCAGAAGATGTTCGCCTTCAGCAATTCACTCCGCGCCCCGGCACAGCGAATGGCAGATTTCTGCCGCGGCGGAAACAGGAAGCAAATCTCTATTTCCGGTGCCACCCGTCCGATGGGTAGCAGCGGACTCTCCCAAGCACTGCCCAAGAGCTCCTATCTGGCGGGGACTGTGGCGGCTCCCCTCAACGAATTGCTGCCTCCATTCGTCTCCGAAAGCCTACGCAAAGCATTCCCGTTGTTTGACCGCAAGATGCACGGCTACTACACCAACGACGCCCTGCTGCTCGCCTGCGAATCGCGCACATCATCCCCCGTCCGCATTCCCCGCGATCCCGAGACCCTCTGCCACCCCCAGCTCCCCGGCCTCTACCCATGCGGCGAAGGCGCAGGCTACGCCGGCGGCATAGTCTCCAGCGCCCTCGACGGCATAGCCATCGCGAATACAATATAATCAGTCGAAATCGAAAGCAACTTTGCAATAGATTAACTAGGGCCGGGGATTGGCCTCTGAAGCTCCTCTGTACGGCAATAAATATTTCTTTGATTACCGCATTCCAGTCTAACTCTCCACCACTAATTATTCTTCCAAGGTGATAATAATTAAGGCACCCACCCGCGCACACTTTTTTACGGAATAATACGGCAGAATCGTTAAATTTGCATATAGACTCATTCAATATGCTATTCAACGAAGACAAGCGCATCCAATTCCCAGTTCGGTTCTTGCAAGAAAAGAACGTCATCTATGTAGATAGTCAGAAAGGTGAAGCCCTCTCTTACATAGAGAAGAACCGGAAGAGAATCTCTCATCATTTCGGAACAGTGGGCTATATATTCACCTTCTTGCCCGAACTTATAGACCGGTTATCTCCCGAGATGCTGCACTATCTGCTGCCTGGTCAAAACGATAATATCCTCGTTGATGATATTTATCAACGCGTCCTGGCGCTGGCAGGCCTCAATGCTCAAACCGGCTTTCTTTACAAGCAGAACTATTACATCTACTTCAGGCCGATTCCAGAGGGGTCACAAAAAGAAATAGAAAGAGCCATTGATGAGTTTGTGGTTTATTTGAGCGAAACAGAGGAGCCGGAGTCTGGCGGAATCTTGTTTAGCAAAACAATAGCAGGAGAGTCAGATGATCTGATACCTGTACCAAGTAGACTTGAAAGGGCTCTTATTAGCAAGAAGGTAGGATTGCCAGATCTGTTTGATGACACCAGATTCTCAATTAGAAGAGAAGAAGAATCTCTCGACTCTCGTGCACAAGCCATCATCGATGCATGGGAGAAAATAGAAAGCGAATTCGGCGTTACGCTTCAGGATGTAGAAATACTTCTCGGCTATAGGGTAAAACTCAGCCGTATGAACATCTCCCTCGCCGGTCAGATAACACTCCCCGACTACGATAACAAAGAAGTCAAGATGGACGATCTGACCAAGGCTGTATACTTCTACTACCTTAAGAATCCCAAGGGCGCACGACTCAAAGAACTCCGCGAACACGAGAGAGAAATCCGCAAATACTATCTTGGCATCACCGGTCGGGATAATATGCTGGAGATTTGCAGGAGCGTCCACAACTTTCTAGACCCATACGGCAACAACCTCAACGTCTGTATGTCACGCATCAAGAAAGCCTTCAAAAACATTGTCGGCGAACGCGTTGCAAAATTCTACTATGTTGATGGCGCCTATGGAGAGCCCCGTACTATCGCCCTGGATCGTGACTACGTAATCTGGGACCACTAATCTAGTTTTCCTAATTCAACGTGCCACGTCAATCAATACGACGATTCTTTTCCTTCTCTGATTTGTCATCAAAGAGTTCGTACAGCGCCCCGCTGAATCCCTTCTTCTCCATAACATCCCACATACCGCTGGCCTTGTTCCTGGCCTTCTTAAACTTGATTCCCATCACAGCCACACCTTCGCCGGTGGCGCTAAAGTTGAGCGCGTTGTCAATGTGGAGGTCCTTTGCCACCTCAACAGCATCCTGATTGGCTCCAATGTAAGCAAGCGTCCACCCTTTGCTGCGAAGTCTGTCAACCAGACTAATGATTGTCTTTCCGGAGTACTCTTCAGAGGAATTCTCATAGCCGTCAGTTATCACAGTTGCCAGCACTCTGTCATCCTCGTGTATAAGCCCCTCCAGCTCGTTCAGTGTCTTCCCCATTGCATCATAAAGAGGCGTACAAGCGCCTGGTCTATAGTCGGCCTCTGTAAAGTCTGCGATAGTCTCGATGGGTACGCGGTCGCGACGCATCTTTATCCCCTTCATACCGTTCCCCTCAAACGTCACAATCGTCACAAAGTTCTTCTGATCTGGGAACTCCTCCTGGCTCTTCCTGATACCGCTTAGCACCTCGTTGATGCTCAATAAGGTCTCTTTATAAATGGACGACATGCTGCCGCTCTCGTCCAGAATAATCACGTTGTAGATATTCATGACTCAAAAATTTTATGGTTTCTGAGAGCAAAAATATACCCACAATTCGCTGATGCATAATACCTGCAAGGCTTGCATTATTTTTGCATTTCTGCCTGGATGCGAAGACCTTTGTTCCCAGAAAGCAAAACCTCAAAGATTATGTCCAAAATAAGCAAACGCCCCATCCCCTGCCCGTCCTGCGGCCATACCGGAGAATTCACCCTCTGGGAGAGTGTCAATGTAGATCTTAACCCCGATATGCGTGAAAAGGTCCTTCGCGGAGAACTGTTCCGCTGGACCTGCCCCAACTGCGGTGAGACCTTTACCGTCCCCTACGGCACACTGTATCACGACATGAAGCGCAAGTTCATGGTTTACTATCTGCCGAATCGTCCCCAAAGCGGCGAAGGACTCAAATTCCGTGGGCCGAATGGCCCCTATCGTATGGATGAGGAGTACCGGCACCGCTGCACCTACGACATCCACGACTTCCAGGAGAAGATACAGCAGCTTGAATCAGGCCTCAATGACTGCGCAATCGAGGTGCTGAAGCACATTGCATTATACAAGAGGATGCCAGAAGGATTGCCGGCAGACACTGAGTTCCGCTTTGGAGGCGTGATGCCCGAGAAGGGAGACAACCGCTTCCTGATCTTCCATTGCGTTTCGCCCAGTCTGGATGAAAGCAAGATAGTCTCTCTTCCCTATTCATCTTATGAAGACCTGGCGAAGGATTCAATGATTGAGAAGCTATTCGAGCAGAATGCCGATTTTCCGGAGGTTAGTCAGGCATATTTGAACAATATACTGCGTAAGTAGATACTCTTTTTCATCTTTGTACAGCCCTCGATTTCATTAGAAAACCGAGGGCTTTTTCGTATTGTTCATTCACTTAATCGACTTTGTTACCGGGTTTTCCGCACAAAATCGCTATATTTGTCCTTGCAATCCCTCGGGAAAGCATTTACATACCGAAAGCGTTAGCTTTATTCCGTGTCGGCGAATCTCGACAATTCATATTTGATACAGGAATAATGTGCAACGCTTGCGCGGCTATACTATGGGCCTCGGCTCACACTATAGCAGTGCGAGCTGAATTGTACTTATTCGTATCAAAGGGAGTCGAGACCCGGCCGACACAGTAAGATGCTAAGGAGGCTCGCACTTTCGCGTATATGAGCGAACCAATTGCCTGTCGGGCCCGGGCGCAGAATTAATCAGATGGATAATCTGCACCTCTACCACGAACTCGAGGCCCTTCTTCGGAACGACTCCAAGTACTGCATGGACGATGGTACACTCATCAAAGCAAAAATCGTTGAAGATGCACTCAACCTGCAGCCAGACCTCCTCAAATACATTTTGTCGCATGCCGAATTGAAGGCTAACTTCTTTAGCGAAGTGTCCGAAACACTGGTATTCGACAAAGTTAAGTTCCAACAGTTCGTGATTAACAAGTCTTTCCTGCCAGACAGTTACACCGCATATAAGAATAAGATTGGTCTTACCGACCAGGAGGGGCGTTTTATTAGCGAGAGCCGTGAGGTTGTCTTGGCTTGGCCTTATAAAGACTGCATGCTTGAGGGCGGCCAGACGAAAGAGGATACCAAACGAAACGAAGTCTTCTGGAGCGAGTCATTGGCTCCGGATGAGATTACTCGACTAACCGAGCCTAAAGCTCTGACTGGGTTCCAACTGTACGACAAAAAAGGTGCGCATAAGGTCAAGCACCTCTCTCCTACGGACAACCTTCTGATTAAAGGCAACAACCTTCTCGCGTTATTTTCCCTGAAGGAGCGCTTCCCTGGGAAGGTAAAGATGATTTACATCGACCCGCCGTACTACTTTGCCAAGAATAAGGCCGGGGATCCGTTCTGCTACAATTCCAACTTCAAGCTCAGCACTTGGCTGGTCTTTATGCGTGACCGGCTCCGTGTTGCGAATGAGTTACTGTCTAAAGATGGTGTTCTACTCTGTCATATTAAGGAGGATGGAGTTCATTGGCTTAAAGTGCTGATGGAAGAAGTTTTCGGGACAGATAATTTCGTAGAGACGTTCATTTGGAAGAATACTGATAATCCTGATTCTCTTTCCAAGAAATCACGCTCTTCTGTCGAATACATCATTTGTTTCGAAAAACGGAAAGATGCCTCTCGTGAGTATGTTGGAAAGGAGACAGAGAACGGAGATGCACCTCTTCTTAATTCCGGCAATAGTGTACATGAATTGAGTTTCCCTCCTAAGACAATCAGATTCAACATCCCCGATGGAACCTACTCCGCCGGAAAACCCGATCGTGTGGAACTCGTTACAGATGTTAAGGTGGTCAACCACTTGAATAAGAATAAGGTTGTATTAAAGGGAGAATTTAAATGGGGGCAACAGATGCTTGATGACGAAATCGCCAGCGGCACCTATTTCTTGGTAAAATCGAATAAGTTCTCTATTCGTTTTCAACGTCCTCAAGGAACCACAATGGCTCCCGAGAAGTTTTTCGACGAACAGTATCTTTCTAAAGCAATTGGCGTAGGAACCAACGAAGATGCAAGTACACATCTGAAGAACATGGGGATTAACTTTTCATTCTCCAAACCAGAAAGCGTTGTAGCATACTTTGTCCGAGCCGTCACTAAGGAAGATGACTGGGTTATGGATTTCTTTGTCGGAAGTGGAACCACGGCGGCTGTGGCAATGAAAATGAAACGTCGTTTCATTGCTGTCGACCAGATGGATTACATCGGCACAGAGACCCTAAAGCGCCTGAGAAAAGTTATTGAAGGCGAGCAGGGAGGCATTTCCACTTCAGTTGGTTGGCAAGGCGGTGGCTCTTTTGTCTATTGTGAACTTGCCAAATCTAACGCCCTCTTTATGGACGAGATAAATGCGGCCAAGAAAGATGACGCTCTGAAAGATATTTGGAAGCGAATGCAGGAGACAGGGAACATTAACTATAAGATTAACCCTGCCGACATAGCTGAGTCCGCTGAGGATTTCAACGCTTTAAGTCTGGCAGACAAGAAACGGTTCCTCGTGGAGTGCCTTGACAAGAATTTGCTGTACATACCTGTTAGCGAGGTTGATAGTGAGGAGTATTCGATTGACGCGGAAGACAAGCGCCTGACTCAAGAGTTTTACAACAAGATTTAAGCGCTATGGCAAATCTTCAGGATACACTATCGCTCGAATTCGGTCGTCGAAGCATCTTACAGTTGAAACTGCCGGACTACTTTGAAACCGGATTAAGCCAAACGCGCCATTTACGCCCTTATCAGGAAGAGTGTTTCCGCTATTTCCTGACTTACATGGACCCTAAAAAGGATTTCGATGGTAAACAGGCAAGGCCGCATCTTCTGTTTCATATGGCCACCGGCTCAGGAAAGACATTGATTATGGCCGGTGCAATGTTATACCTTTATGAGCAAGGCTATCGCAACTTTCTTTTCTTTGTTGATAGCACGAACATCGTTGAGAAAACTAAAGACAATTTTCTCAACCCGTCTTCATCTAAGTACCTGTTTGCCCAGCAGGTATTTGTGAACGGTAATCGTGTCAACATAAAGAAAGTTGATAATTTCCAGGGAGCCGATACCGAGAGTATCAACATTTGCCTGACCACAATTCAAGGACTTCATTCCGACCTTAACTCAGAGAAAGAGAACTCCGTCACTTATGAGGATTTTACCGACCAGCCGGTTGTTCTTATTTCCGACGAAGCGCATCACATGAATGCAGCCACCAAGCGCGGAGGAGTCAGTGAAGAGGACGAACAGCATACAAAAGACTGGGAATCCACGGTGATGCTCATTTTCAATAAAGAGAATGGCTCATTGCCCAATATATTGCTTGACTTTACAGCAACTGCGGATCTAACCGACCCGACAATTGCTCAAAAGTATGAAGACAAGGTAATATTTGACTATCCGCTTAAGAAATTCAGAGAGGACCTGTATTCTAAAGATGTAGAGGTCGTCGTCAGTGACCTTGAACCGCTTGAAATGGCTCTTCAGGCAATGATTCTGAGTCAGTATAAGCGTAAGCTGTTTGCGGACATCAAGCAGAATATCAAGCCAGTCGTACTCCTCAAATCGAAGACAATCAATGCCAACAAGGATGTCTTCACGCAGTTTATACAGGCAGTATCAGAGCTAAAAGTAGCAGATATAGACAAGATTCGAGGGCGCGCAAAAGATGACCTTGCAGCAGCCTTTGCCTATTTTGACAAGAATCGCATCACCGCCGCCAACCTAATCCTGGAGCTAAAAGAAGAGTTCGCAGAAGAGAGACTGCTCCTTATTGACGGCAACAACATATCACCGGAAAAGCAATTACTGCTTAACTCACTCGAAGATTCGGATAACGGGATTCGTGCCATCTTCGCGGTTGATATGCTTAACGAGGGATGGGACGTTCTCAATCTATATGACATCGTGCGATTGTATAACACCCGAGACGCTGTTGGGAATAAGCCCGGCAAAACCACGATGCAAGAGGCACAGCTTATTGGCCGAGGAGCAAGGTATATGCCATTCAGCGACCCCAACAACCCTGCTTTGCCATACGATAAGCGGAAATATGACAGCGATGCCAATAATCCACTCCGCGCCATAGAGACGTTGCACTATCATAGCGCATACAATCCCCGTTACATCCAGGAGCTGCATATTGCCCTTGTCGAGACCGGTATTATGCCGAATACCAAAAAGCAGCTGAACCTGGCATTAAAGGCCACTTTCAAGACGAGCCGATTGTATCAGAAGGGTTACGTTTTCGTAAACAAGCGTCTTCCTCTTTCTGTGGCCGAGGACGATGGCACCATCGGAAAGGAAATACTAAACAAGAGTTTCAGTGTCTCTGTCCATACCGGACAGATGCATACCAGTCAAGTGTTTTCAGATAATAGTAGCACTTCAGCTATATCGGTAAAGACGATTCCAATAAAGTTCAAGGATATTGATTACCATGTGGTCAGGGCTGCGATGAATTGTTTCTCATCGTTCCACTTCGACAAGCTCAAGGCTCTTTATCCTCAACTGAAATCAAGTAAGGACTTCATTCAGAGCGATAGTTACCTGGGGAATCTAAGTATTCGGGTAAGTGGAAGCAAGGCCACCCTTGCAGAGTACTCGCAATCCGAAAAGTTAATGATTGCGAAGGCTGTACTTAAGGAAATCGAGCCTTTGCTCCTGTCTCGTGGCAAATCATTTAAAGGCAGCACGGAATTTAATCCTTTCCCTATCAAGGACCAGTTCCGTGATGCTATTCAGCTCAATGTGACAATTAACGAAGGAGGTGACCAGGAGTTCGGTGTGTCCATGAAGGACACTACGAATGTGAATTATCAGTTGGACATTTCGACCGTTGATTGGTACGCATACGATGACAATTTCGGCACGTCTGAAGAAAAGGCACTGGTCAAGTGGATAGACGGGATTATGCCCAAGCTCGAAGAGAAATACGAAGAAATCTATCTCGTCCGGAATGAGAAAGACGTCAAGATATTCAGCTTCGATACAGGCCAGGTCTTTGAACCGGACTTTGTTCTCTTCTTGCGAATAAAAGGAACGACAGGCATTTACGATAACCTACAACTATTCATCGAGCCAAAGGGTGACGGCCTCTTGAAACAGGATAAGTGGAAGAACGATTTCCTGAAGCAAATCAAATCAATGGCCGACATCAGGTGGTGTACCCAAACCGACAAATTCTTTGTATGGGGTATTCCGTTCTTCAACGAAAACGCCAAGAAAGAATTCGAGGATGCATTTGAGAATGAGGCGCTTAACTATACTCCATCTGCCCCTGCCGCAAAGGTCGTTGCTTTCGTTATCGTAGCATCATCCGAAGTGGCTGAAGACAAGAAGTATAAACAATTCTTGCCAGTCTATTCCGTCCGTGCCGCCTGCGGCTCATTTGAGGACAGTCAGACCATACCGGAGGAAGAAGCCGAAGGCTGGGTTGATATCTCCGAAACGAAAGTCAAGGCTAACAAGAATATGTTCCTTGTACATGCCATTGGTAACTCCATGGCTCCAAAGATTAACGATGGCGATCTTTGCCTGTTTGAACTATACGGCACAGAAAACGGTGGTACGCGTAATGGAGCAATCGTCTTGACCAAATGTAAGGATAAGGACGATGATTATGAGTGCAGTTTCACCATCAAGGAATATCATAGCGAGAAAGAAGAAACTGAAGAAGGAGTTCGACACAAAGGCATTCAACTAAAATCCCTAAACCAAGATTATGCCCCCATTGTTATTCTCCCGGAATATTTTGAGCAATACCAAACCATAGGCATTCTCCGTCATGTAATTTCCGCGCATGAATAACTTGACTGGGAACTCACAGAAAGAATAAGTGGAAACTTCATAACGTTCTACTTCTCGTGTCGCTTCCTGACAATTTCCGCCAGGCGTCTGTTGCTGTACCACCTGGTGTCCGGATTGAAGTCAACCTCGACATCGGTCAGATATACGAAGTACTCCCAGAGGTAGAGAGATTTATCGGCCAGGTATCCGTCAGCATTCGGCACTTCTATTTTCCATCGCTTCGCTTTCTCGGCGTATATCTTGTGCTCGGCCGCATTTTCCACGTCTGCAAAGATGTGGGTAATCTTGCCCCGGATGATGTAGTCCTCGTTCATCACGTGATGATTCTCCGTGAAATCAACGTAGGTATCCGTTTGGGCATCTCTCTTGCCTTTATAGCACCCTTGCCGGGTCACGGTATCCCCCACCTTGAATGGATCTCCGCAGCACTGCAGTTGCCAGTCCTCGTAGTAAATGCAGACGCTGTCATAGCAATACTCCACTGCACCGTACTCCTGCAGCAGAGCCTTCAGCTCAGTCAGGATCTTCCATACGCCTTCACTGTGGCTATACATCCGCATCCCGTCCCGCAGCATCCACAAAATACTGTCGGTGCATCCGGTATTGCCATTAGGATTCACACCGGCCTTAAGTAATACCCTGGCCACCTCGACACAACGTAAGGTATAGCAGTGAAGCAAATCCTCCGGTGAAAACTTAAATCCCTTGCTGATAAAGGATGAAACGATCCTCGCCTTTTTCGCATCCACCTCCCTGAGCAACTGCTCATCAGCCGCCGCATCACCACTTCCCTCCTTTTCCCATAGTATATCTTCAGTCAGTGGTCCAAAAGAATCAATGACCAGACTGATAGTATCTTCTGGCATCTTCTCCCCGAACAATAGGCTGTACCTCAATTGACTCTCATCTAACCTGAGTATAGAATCCATATAATACCTCATTTTAGCCTTACAGATCTTATTCGGTTATTGCATCTTCGTTACCCTTCTTTAAGAGACCACTCAATAGTTGCAATTCCTCTTCGAGCGAACTCTTCCTCAGATTGTCATCGCCACATTCGTATCCTATCCCTTTCAGGCGCAGGTAGGCCGATAAGGGGAATACGTCGGTGTGGTCGCACCAATCCTCAGAAAACCCAACCAGTCCGTGCAGTTTAAGATTTCGCTCAGCTTCCTTAATTACCACGTCCACAAGTTGCATAAGCGGAATAACCGTATCAATCATCCTCACCCATTGTGCATCATTAACTTTGCGGTAATCTATATCCTGATCAAATTCATCCACAAGGATATGAGCGTTTGACTCTTCCTTTTCAATAGTTACTCGGAGGGTGCCTGGCTCCGATGACCAGAATAATTGGCAGTCGTCATAATTATCACAAACCGTTTCAGCAAGCGTCTCCAACATATCTTCAATCGGATTAACGCCGATGTACGAAGCATCGAAAATAACATTCTGTTTGCAAGTGCTCATCTTGATTGTAGCACATCCAAAGCCGTATGATTCGTAGCGGAAAGTAAATTCTGCTGATTGATTAATCATAGTTTCCATATAGAATGTATTATCACTCATCTATTTCCCATGGCCATCTATCCCAAAAGTATTTGAGCATAAACACTTTGACCGTATTGGGGAGCAAGGACTCATCCAGACGTATATCATCAATGAAAAAGATAACAAGGACAATCCAACTGATTGCGTACACTATGACAATGGTTAGCATCTGGCGGCTGTTTGGTGACGTAAAGGTAGAGATGCCGCCAGCGCACTCCAAATACCTGCAAGCCTTGCAGGGAATTTGTTTCGATTAATAATGAAACCACATTTGTTCCCAGTATAGAGCTAGCTTAAGGTGTAGGCGCTAATACGCCCCGCGAATAAATGGTGATTCGGACTGTAGCGACCGCGTAAGATTATCCATCCGCTCTATACGCAAGGCCGATATAGTATATCGTGCCCAAGCACCTGATATATCTGCTGGTTGATGTTCTTCAAATGAAGATACGGACGCGGTCTCAGGTGCTTGTTTATGATAAGACAATACAACAATGGACAGCCAGACATAGAAGAGTTTTGAAAAGGGTCAAGAGGACCGTCCCTATCGTACATCCCGGCATCGCCGTCTAAAGCGTGGACACGGACAGTGGGAACATCACCACCGTATAGCGGACCACCTGCAAAACCCTGTGGGAATAAAGTGTAAGTAAAGTTCTATCTTTGGGGAAAAGAAAGACGAGAATGGACATACTTACAACACTGAGCAAGATACTCCTACCAGAGGAGGTATTTGAATACTTTACGATAACA